>DATHIG010000543.1:0-4661 GCA_035490035.1 Actinomycetes bacterium | reverse complement strand
GAACGCGTTTGCGCACCCTTCACGCCGATCGCTAGATGCAACAGTGCCGCCATGCTGACCGGTGGTCAGAAGTCACGTCGCCCATCGAAATGGGAGGCCACCTCCGGTCGAGTCAGCTGGTACAGGGCGATGCGGTGGCCGCCGGGCGTCCGAAGCGAACAGCACGGCCCCTGGGGGATCTCCAAGGTATGCTGCCGCTGCCAGCCATGGGCCTCCAGCTCGATCAGGGCGGAGCCGAGGTCGGCCACCCGGTACACCAGGATCGGCCGGTCCCCCTCGACATGGTCGGCCAACAGCACCAGCGGCGGGCCCTCGGTAAGCTGGACCGCGGCGACCCTGGTCCCCATCGCCTCGACCGCGAAGACCACGCGGCCGCCCAGGACCTCGCTGAAATAGGTCAGATCCGCGGCTACATCCAGGCTCGGCGTGTACAAGAAGTCGAGCTGCTGGAAGGGTGCGGGCTGGTCAGTCACGGGCCGTGAGGGCGGGTGCGCGCGCGTCCCGGAGTGGGCATGCGTCCACCGGCAAAGGAGCAAGGCGCAGCTGGAGCAACCGGCACACCGTCAGATCGGGTCGGCAAGCTTCGACGGCGTCATTGTGCGCCATGCTACCGTGACCGCGCTGGTGTTCTAGGAGGCTGGTGTCTTTCGCGGGCGTGAGTGCTCGCGATGTGGTCGTGTATGGGTGAGAATTACATGGTTGTAGTTCTCAACCTGGAGCGACTGATGACCCTGGGGTTGGCCCAACGTCAAGGTGACCTGCTGGATGAGGTGACCAGGTTCTGTGATGCGTCGCTGCCGGAGGGCTCGGTGTATGGGCTGTTGCACCGAGAGCGGGACCGGCTGTTCCCCGACGAGCTGTTCGCGGACCTGTTCGCGGACCGGGGTCGCCGGTCGGTCCCACCGTCGGTGGTGGCCACGGTGATGGTGCTGCAGCGCCTGGAGGGGTTGTCGGACCGGGAGGCGGTGGAGCGCTACACCTTCGACGCGCGCTGGCGGTACGCGGCCGGGGTGGGCGGCTACGCCAGCGGCGGGTGGGGTCGGTTCGCGCACACCGTGCTGGTCGACATGCGCGAGCGGTTGCGTCGGTCGACGCGTCCGGATCGGGTGTTCGAGGTGGCGCTGGAGGCGGCCACGGCCGCCGGGCTGGTGGGTCGGCGGCGGGTGTTGGACTCCACCTCGTTGTACGACGCGGTCGCGACGATGGACACGATCACCCTGATCCGCTCGGCGATCCGGGGCCTGCTGGCCGTCGCCGACGCCGCGTTGGCGGCCGAGGTGCGCTCGGTGCTGGCCAGCGGGGATGACTACGCGAGTGCGGCCAAGCCGCAGATCGACTGGGACGATGCTGCCGCCAGGGAGGCGCTGGTGGATTCCCGCGCCAAGGACGCGTGGGTGTGCCTGGCTGTGCTCGACGGCCGCGAGCTTGCCCCCGCGGTGGGTGAGGCGGCCGTGCTGCTGGCCACGGTGGCTGGTCAGGATCTCGACGAGGGCCAGGACGGCATCTTCCGGATCGCCCGCAAGGTCGCGGCCGACCGGGTGATCTCGACGGTGGATCCCGAGGCACGCCATGGCCACAAGACCCAGGCGCGCGGGTTCGACGGGTACAAGGGGCACGCCGCGGTCGATCCCGACAGCGAGTTGATCACCGCGACCAAGGCGACGGCTGGCAACCATGGTGACGCGAGCGTGGCCGGTGACCTGGTCGCTGACTTGCTCGCTGCGCCACCCGCCGACCAGGAGGCGTCCAGCGACCCTGACGAGCCGACCGGCCACGCCGATGCCCCCCAGACCGAGGGTCCCAAGGTGTACGGGGACGCCGCCTACGGCACCGGCGAGTTCCAGGCCACGCTGGAGGACGCCGGGATCGATTCGGGGTGCAAGACCCAGCCGCCGACCGCACCCAAGGGCATGTTCAGCAAGGACCGCTTCACGATCGACCTCGACACCGACACCGTGACCTGCCCCGCAGGGGTCACCATCGCGATCCGCCGCGGGCATGACGGCGGCGGCCTCGCCTGCTTCGCGAGCCCCTGTGCCGCTTGCCCGCTGCGCGAGCGGTGCACGACCGCCGCCGAGGGGCGCACGATCCGGGTCGGCCCCTACGAGCAGGCCCTCGCCCACGCCCGACAGCGGCAGGCCGACCCCGCCTGGCAGGCCGACTACCGCGCCACCCGCCCCAAGGTCGAACGCAAGCTCGCCCATCTCATGCGCCGCAAGCACGGCGGCCGACGAGCCCGCGTCCGGGGCACCATCAAGATCGACGCGGACTTCCGGCTGCTCGCCGCCGCGGCCAACCTCGCCCGCCTGGCCGTACTCGGGCTGCGTTCCACCCCCACCGGATGGGCAGCCGCGCCCGCATGACGGCCCGTGTCATACCACGACCACCAGCACCAGCTCCCAGGTCACCCCGGCGCCACACCCCGCACCAGCCCACCCGCCAGCCACCATCGCCACCACACGAACGACAAGTCATGACCACCTTGTCCGCCACGCCATCCCAGCAGACACCCCGTCTGACACCAGCCACCTAGAGGGCTTGGGCGACGTAAGTCGCCACGATTGAGTCAAGTCTGTGGTGGTGGGTCAGGCCGCGAGTTGGGCGCGGGTGTGGAGGTCGTCGACGGCGGCTTGGTAGGCGCGGGTGGCGGCCCGGAGTCGGGTCGTGGCCCGGGGGTCGGTGATTTCGGCGAGGCCGGTGCGTAGGAGCCGGTCGTGGACGCGGGTGAGGAAGAGGGCGTCGGTCAGGCCGATGTCGGTGACGTGGTAGCGGTGGCTGCCGGGGATGCGTTCGATGAGGCCGTGGTGGCGGAGGCGGCGCAGGTCGTAGCTCATTTGGCCGGGGGTGATCGCGTCGGGTGGTCTGCCCTGGAGTTGCGCGGTGAGGGTGCGTAGGTCGTGGTTGGTGAATCCGCGGGGGTGGAGGCGGTGCACGCACAGCGCGGCGAGCAGTGCGTGGACGCGGGGGTCGGCGAACCGTAGCCCGGGGATGCGTTCCCCGGTGGGAGTGTGCACCGGGTCGGTCAGGGCGTGCAGGGCGTCGGCTCCGGTGGTCGGGTCGTGGCTGAGTTGTTGGACGTCCAGGAGACGCCGGTTGGCGTTGAAGCCGATCTCCCGCAGGGCGGGCAGATTGGTCAGCCGTTTGCCGATCCCGAAGTCGCGGGTGTCGTTGATGGTGGTCTCGGTCCGCAGCGCGACCCCGAGCTTGTGGTACTGCTTGATCTTGGAGCTCTTGTAGTCGACGTGCAGGCTCGGGGTGACTCCCTCGGTGATGATTCGGGTGCGGAACCGGCCCGGGGTGGCCCGCGGTCCCTTCCGGATGATCCGCCGGTCGAAGACCAGCCCGATCTGGTCCGGGCGGCCGATGTCGAGGTTGTCCCGGATCACCTGCTCGAAGAAGATCCGCCCGCTCACCGGCTTGTCCAACACCTGGGTGAGGGAGAACTCCGCCTGCAGGATCGACACCTCGTAGCGGTAGCCCGCGGCCCGGTCCGCTGGGGTGAACGGGTGCGGCAGGCGGGCCAGCCACTTGCGCAGCAGCGCATCGATCGCCTCGGGGCCGAGCCGGTCGCAGATCTCCTGCAGGGCGGCCACGTCGGCGACGGCGGCGAAGCCGTTGTCCAACGGCGTGAAGGCGATACCGGCCTTGGCGGCCTGACGTTGGGCCCAGTGGTTGCCGTTGATGCACAACTTGGCGGTGTAGGGGAAGTACCCGGAGAACTTCAGGAAGAACGGCCCGAAGTCGCCGTCGACGCAGTAGAAGTACCACTGGTTGACCACCCCGGAGGTCTTCACGATCCACGGGTAGGTCTTCCCGGCGGCATCCCGGCGTTTCTGGGTGCGGAACACCCGGGTCTTCTCCTGCGCCCGCCCGACGAACACCACCCCCTCCGTGTGGCCGGCGGCCTCGAACACGGCCAGGTGTTCGAGCATCACCTCGTCCTTGCGCTGACCCTTGGTGAAGTGCACCAGCGGCACCTGCTGGCGATCGATGAAACGGTGGACCGCGGCCGCGAACGCGTCACTCACCTTCGCCAACGGCGCCGTGGACGCCACCTGGCACCCGAGCTGGGCACGCAGGTAACCGATCAGGCCAAGCTCGCGCTGCAGTTGGGGAACGTACACGTTGAGGTACATCCGATCGATGCACTCCACCTCGAAGACCACATGCTCGGCCAGGACATCAGCGACACTGCGCGGTAACGTCATCACGGGCTCCGGTCGGACACAGGCCTCAGGCCACCTGCCGCCCCCGAGCGGCCATAACGGGACACATCGTGTCACCGTCTCGCTCCGACCGGAGCCTCAACACACCCGACCACCCCCACGGCTCGTCGGGCTGGGGCGAAGCCCCGTTAGTACTCCAGCCGTAGTTCGTGATCATGTGAGGAGGGCGGCTTGATGGCGGTAGTGGCTGGCCCTGGGCGGTGGCTTGGTGTCGGCCGCGCCAGCGTGACCAGTGCAGCAGGTGTCTGGCGTCTCGGATTGGGCGGATCAGCATGCAGACGAAGAGGTGGCGGATTTCGTCCAGCGGTGCCAGGAGGTCCATCCTCGGACCTGGTGTTCGTCGAGTGCGGCGAGATCCTTGCCGGTCTGGAAGGACTCCTCCACGGTCCAGCGGCGCCCGGCCACTCGTACCAGGGTGGACAGCGGCACCGCTTC
>DATHIG010000542.1:0-3271 GCA_035490035.1 Actinomycetes bacterium | reverse complement strand
CGACCGGGCCGTCCACGATGGACGAGCGGCCGGCCGAGCGATCGCAGTGGCCTGGACGGTGGCACGCGTTGTCGGTCAGTCTGGTCGCGGCGTTCATGACCCTGCTGGACGTCAGCATCGTCAATGTGGCCCTGCCGTCGATCGAGCGCGACCTGGGCGCGTCGGCGACGAGCGTGCAGTGGGTCGTGTCCGGCTATGCCCTCGCCTTCGGGCTGGCCCTGGTGCCGGCCGGCCGGCTGGGCGACACCCTCGGCCGGCGCCGGATGTTCCTGATCGGCCTGTCGGCGTTCGTGGCCACCAGCGCCCTCAGCGGTGCGGCCCCCACGACCCGGCTGCTGATCGCCGCCCGGCTGCTCCAGGGCGTCGCCGGCGGCATGCTGTTGCCCCAGAACTCCGGGCTCATCCAGGAGCTGTTCGGTGGCGCCGAGCGGGGCCGGGCGTTCGGATTCCTGGGGGCCACGGTCGGACTGGCCACCGCGGCCGGCCCGGTGATCGGCGGGCTGATCCTGGCCGCGTTCCCTGGCCCGGACGGCTGGCGCTGGATCTTCTATGTCAACCTGCCCATCGGCTTGGTCGCCCTTGCCCTGGCCGCCCGGCTGCTGCCGGCAACGGCCAGGGCCGGCTGGCGCGGTGTCCAGCTGGACCTGGTCGGGTTGCTGCTGCTCGGCGGTGGGGTGCTCAGTCTGCTGCTGCCGGTGGTGGATGCCAGCGACGGCGGCCTGACCCGCCTGTGGCCGCTGTTCGGGCTGGCCGTGGTGTTGCTGGCCGGCTTCGCCTGGTGGGAGGCCAGAACGGCCCGCCGGGGTGGCCAGCCGCTGCTGGACCCGGGACTGGTCCGCACCGCCGGGTATGCCCCCGGCCTGGCCATCGGGCTGGTCTACTTCATGGGGTTCACCGGCATCTGGCTGGTCCTGGCCCTGTTCTTCCAGGACGGACTGGGCTACACCCCGCTGCGTTCCGGCCTGGCCGTCACCCCCTTCGCCCTCGGCGTGGCCGCCTCGGCGGTGCTCGCCGGCCGGCTGGTCGGCCGGGTCGGGCGCCGGCTGACCGTGGCCGGGCTGACCACCACCGTCCTCGGGCTGGCCGCCACCGCCCTGGCACTGGGGCACATCCAGGGCGACCGGGCGGCCTGGGCGGCCGCGGGTCCGCTGCTGCTGGCCGGGCTGGGCGGGGGCATGGTCACCTCACCCAACGTCACCCTGACCCTGGAGGCGGTGCCGGTGCGGATGGCCGGCGCGGCCGGTGGCGCGCTCCAGACGGCCCAGCGGATCGGCGCCGCGATCGGCACCGCCCTGCTGGCCTCGGTCTTCTACCGGATGCTCACCAGCAGCGGCCACGACTACCCGAAAGCGGTCTCCGACGCCCTGCTGTGCGCCTGCGCGCTGATGCTCGTGGCGCTCCTGCTGGCGATCACCGAGCTGTGGTACCGGCGCCGCCGCCGCGACCAGCCGCCGCCCACCCCACAACCCCAACACCACCATCTCGACCTCGTCTAACCGCTGCGCCGCGGTTGGCCAGCCTGGATCGCGGCGACGAGCTCGCGGCAGAAATCCGGGATGTCGGGCACCACGCGACCCCACACGAGGTTCCCGTCGCGCAAGGCGGGCTCGTCCACCCAGGTCGCGCCCGCATTCACCAGGTCGTCCTTGATGCCCAGGCTGCCGGTGGCGCGCTTGCCGTCCACGATGCCAGCCGAGATCCCCACCAGGCCGGCATGGCAGATCAGGCCGACAACCTTGCCCTGATGGTAAGCGTTTCCGACCAGCTCCTTGACCGCGTCGTAGCGGCGCAGCTTGTCGGGCGCCCAGCCGCCGGGCACCACCACCGCGTCGACGCTGTCGGCCGAGACCGCCGCCACCTCGACGTCGGCCGTCGCCTCCAGCCCGTTCTTGCCCTGCACCGGCTCGGTGGTGAGCCCGGCCACGGTCACCTCGGCCCCTTCCTCCTGCAGGCGCATCACCGTGACCCAGAACTCCAGGTCCTCGAACCCTTCGGCGAGCAGCACCACGACCCTGGCGCCGCTCAGTCGACCGGCCATGTCACACCTCCGCTGCGCGTGTTGAGTCGCCGCAGATCCATTGTGCGCCAGCAGGCGCAGGGGACGAAGGCCAGGTTACGCCGGGCTCGGTCCGGGATCGCTCGTGAGGGTGGCCCACTCCAGTCGAAGCCGACCTGGAAGCCGCCAAGCTCGACGGCGGCGGGACGACGACGCTCCATCATTTCCTCTCCTGTCCTTTGCTGCGGCGCTAGAGGCCGCTGGCGCCGCTCATGAGCTGGTTGATGACCTGCTTGGCGTCGTCGATCGGGATGGCGAAGCCGACGCCGATGCTGCCTGACGACTGCCCGCTGACACTGGCGTTGGCGGTGGTGATGGCCACCACCTGGCCGGCGCTGTTGACCAGTGGCCCGCCGGAGTTGCCCGGGTTGATGGCGGCGTCGGTCTGGATTGCGTCCTGGAGCGTCTCGCTGGTGTGGTTGTCACCCGCCACGGTGATGGTGCGATCAAGAGCGCTGACGATGCCCTCGGTGACCGACCCCTCCAGGCCCAGTGCACTGCCGATGGCCAGCACGGTGTCGCCGACCTGCAGCGAGCTGCTGGCGCCGAGGGTGGCCGCCTTGAGGCCGGAGACGGGTAAGGATGGGGGTGGGCTGTTCGATCCCCGGCGGGGTTCGACCGGCCCGGTTGGCTCCAGCTCGAACCGGCGCAAGGGAGGCTCCTGGTGAGCGAGCAGAGGGGGGATGCGGCGGGCAAGGGGGTCGACTGGCCGCCTGGCCTGCCCCGGCTCGCCTCCACCCGGCCCCTCAAGGGCGGCTTCATCTGCAGCACGACCCGAGGTCGGCTCGCCGATGGGCGGGAGGTGGTCGTCAAACGCTGCCCCTACCCCGCGGAGGTCGAGGCCGACGGTCTGCGGGCCCTGGCCGCCGCCGGTGCCCCGGTGCCGGCCGTCCTGGGGTTCGCCAACCACGTCCTGGTGCTGGAACACGTTGGCGGCTCGCCGGACTGGCCGGCCCTGGGGCGGGCCATCGCCCGCCTGCACCGGACCACCGGGAGCCGCTTCGGCTGGCACCGGGACAACTTCCAGGGGATGACCGTGCAGCATAACGGCTGGAGCGACGACTGGCCGAGCTTTTATGTCGAGCGCCGGCTGCGGGTCCACCTGGCCGATCCGAAGGTCCCTGAGTCGCTGCGCAGGCGGATCGAGCGGGCCTGCGACGGCCCGCTGCCGGCGCTGCTGCGACCGCGGCCGCCGGCGTCGCTGACCCACGGAGA
>DATHIG010000541.1:0-5479 GCA_035490035.1 Actinomycetes bacterium | reverse complement strand
GCCGAAACAGCGGCGGCGGCGTCGAGGCGTCGCGCAGCGCGGTCAGCATGGTCCCGGCCAACGGATGATCGACGACGGTCAGGGCCACGCGAGCCTCCTCATTTCCCGGCTCCAGAGAGCAGGTAGCCGGCGATGGCCAGGTCCTCGCGCAGCACCAGCTCGGTCAGCTTGAGCCGGCTGGACGACAGCGGACTGGTCCTGGTGGGCGACGGAAAGGCTTCCATGCCGAGGTCGGCGGCCTGCTTGACCGCCCGGAACATGTGGAAGGGGTCGGAGACGACCACGATCCGCGGCCGGCCGCCGTCCGGGTTGCGGCGCTGCAGGGCCTTCTTGGCCCCGGCAAGGTTCTGGTAGGTGGTGCGGCTGAGCTCCTCGGCCAGCACGTCGGAGGCCGGCACCCCGCGCTCCCTGGCCCAACGGGCCCCCGAGCCACCCTCGGTGAACCGGTCGCCAGGCTCCTTGCCCCCGGTGAACACCAGCAGCGGGGCCACGCCGCCCGAGTACAGGTCGACGGCGTGCTCCAGGCGGGCCTGGTAGATGGCCGACGGCCGGCCGTCGTACTGGGCGGCCCCCAGGACCACGATGGCGTCGACCTTGGGGCGCTCGTCCTTGCCCATCCACCTGGCGACCAGGGTAGTGGTCACGGCGAAGTAGGCCAGCACGAGGACGAGGAGACCGAGCAGGACACGGCGCATGCCGCGGATTCTACGCAGCGTTGCCACCATGCTCCGTCACCAGGCCTGGAACGCCGGCCGATTCTGCCCCGGCGCATGCGCCGGGCCTGCCCAAGGTTCAGCGCACCTGAATGCCACGCCGATACTCGCGGTCCAGCGGGATGGTTAAATACGGCGAGCCAGCGGCCGGACCCGGGCCGGCCGGGGCGACGGGGGCAGCGATGGCGCGGCCACGGCGCTGGCCGGCAGGTGGGACCCCGAGGTTCGAGAGGAGCAACGCATGGGTGGGGTACGGGCTGTGCGGGTCGGCGCCCTGCTGGTGGCGCTCGGCCTGATCGTCGCCGCCTGCGGTGGCGGCGACGACGGGGGCGGCACCGGCGGTGGCGACGCCGCGGCCGAGGCCAAGAAGGTCGGCCTCGTCTACGACATCGGCGGCCGCGGCGACAAATCGTTCAACGACTCGGCCTTCGCCGGTCTCGAGGCCGCCCGCAGCGAGCAGGGCGACAAGATCGAGGCCAGGGACATCGAGCCCAACCCGGACGGCTCCAACCGCAAGGAGCTGCTGGACAGCCTGGCCGACGAGGGCTACGGCCTGATCTTCGGTGTCGGCTTCCTGTTCTCCGAGGACATCGCCAAGTCGGCCACCGAGAGCCCCGAGATCACCTTCGCGGTCATCGACGGCTTCGACGACCTGTGCACCGAGGAGGGCAAGAACCTCCTGTGCATCGGGTTCAAGGAGGAGGAGGGCTCCTTCCTGGTCGGTGCCGCGGCCGCCCTCAAGACCAAGTCGAACACGGTCGGCTTCGTCGGAGGCCTCGAAGGCGACCTGATCAAGAAGTTCCAGGCCGGCTACGAGGCCGGCGTCGAGCACATCGCCAAGGAGCAGGGCAAGGACATCAAGGTCCTGGTCGACTACGCCGGCAACACCCCCGAGGCCTTCCGCAACCCGGCCAAGGGCAAGGAGCTGGCCCTGAAGCAGATCGGCCAGAAGGCCGACGTCATCTACCACGCCTCCGGGGGCACCGGCGCCGGCGTGATCTCGGCGGCCGCCTCCAAGCAGGTCTACGCCATCGGCGTCGACTCCGACCAGAGCCTGACCTCCAGCCCGACCGAGCAGAAGTGGATCCTGACCTCGATGCTCAAGCGGGTCGACAACGCCGTCCAGCAGACCATCACCAGCTTCGTCGGCGGTTCGCTCAAGGGCGGCATCCAGACCTTCGGGCTCAAGGACGGCGGCATCGACTACGCCCAGAACCAGTACAACAAGGAGCTGCTGGGCGACATCCCGACCACGCTGGACGAGCTGAAGCAGAAGATCATCGACGGCGAGATCAAGGTCCCGGACAAGCCGGCGTAGCGGTGACGACTGAAGCGACCGAGGTCACCGGCGGCGGGCCCGAGGAGGCCCGCCGCCGGTCGCTGGCCATCGAGTGCCGCGGCATCACCCGCCGCTACGCCGGGGTGGTCGCCAACGACCAGATCGACCTCCAGGTGGCGGAGGGCGAGATCCACGCCCTGGTCGGCGAGAACGGCGCCGGCAAGTCGACCCTGATGAAGATGCTGTACGGGCTCGAGCAGCCCGACGAGGGCGAGATCCTGGTCAGGGGCGAGCCCCAGCAGATCGAGTCCCCCCGCAAGGCCATCGAGCTGCGCATCGGCATGGTCCACCAGCATTTCATGCTGGTCGACGACTTCACCGTTGCCGAGAACATCGTGCTCGGCGACGAGCCCAGCCACGGCGGCCGCCTCGACCTCGACGAGGCCGAGCGGCGGGTCGAGGAGCTGGCCCGCGGCTTCGGCACCCCGCTGGACCCCCACGCCAGGGTGGAGGACATCGGCGTCGGCCAGCAGCAGCGGGTCGAGATCCTCAAGCTGCTGTACCGGGGCGCTGACATCCTGATCCTGGACGAGCCGACGGCCGTGCTCGTCCCCCAGGAGGTCGAGGAGCTGTTCGCCAACATGCGCCAGCTCAAGGCCGACGGCAAGACGATCATCTTCATCGCCCACTCCCTGGACGAGGTCCTCCAGGTCGCCGACCGGATCACCGTGCTCCGCGACGGCAAGGTGATCGGCACCGTCGACGCCGCCGACACCGACACCCACAAGGTGGCCGAGATGATGGTCGGCCGACCGGTGCTGCTGCGCCGGGTCGAGGGCAAGGCCACCCCCGGGGCGCCCCTGCTCCAGGTCAAGGACCTGCGGGTGATCGTCGGCGGCAAGGAGCTGGTGGCCGGGCTCGACCTCGACGTGCGCCGGAGCGAGATCTACGGCCTGGCCGGGGTCGAGGGCAACGGCCAGTCCGAGCTGGTCGAGGCCCTGGTCGGGCTGCGCAAGCCCGACGCCGGCCGCGTCTACCTGGACGACGACGACCTCACCCGGGCCGACGTGCGGACCAGGCGGCATGCCGGCCTGGCCTACATCCCCGAGGACCGCCACGCCCGGGGCATGGTCCTGCAGATGCTGGTGAGCGAGAACGCCGTCCTCGGCCAGCACGAGCGCGAGCCGTTCACCCGGCACGGCCTGCTCGACCTGCGGGCGATCCGGCGCCGGGCGGTCGAGCTGGTCCGCGACTTCCGGGTCAAGACGCCGAGCGTCGGCGTGCCCGGCTACGCCCTCTCCGGCGGCAACCAGCAGAAGCTGGTCCTGGGGCGGGAGTTCGCCAGCAAGCCCAAGCTGCTGATCGCCGCCCACCCGACCCGGGGCCTGGACATCGGGGCCACCCAGTTCGTCTGGCAGGAGCTGGTCGAGGCCCGCGACGCCGGCGTGGCCGTGCTGCTGATCTCGGCCAACCTCGAGGAGATCCTGGCCCTTGCCGACCGGGTCGGGGTCATCTACGACGGCCGGGTGGTGGCCCAGCTCCGCGGCTCCGAGGCCACCATGAGCGAGCTCGGCCTCTACATGACCGGCGCCCGCTCCGGCGACCCGGAAGGGGCCGGGGGACCGGCGGCTGGTCCACCGGCCGATCGGGAGCCGACGGCATGAAGGTCGAGGAGCGCCCGCCACCGGAGCCGGAGCCGGAGGTCGAGGAGGCCGCCGTCCGGGTCCCGTTGAGCCAGCGCATCCGGGGGTTCGCCTTCCAGCTGCTGGCCCCGGTGGCCTCGCTGCTGATCGCGGCTGTCCTTGGCGTCCTGGTGATCCTGATCGTGCAGCAGAGCTGGGGCGACGTGGCCGACGTGGCCGACGCCATGTGGAGCTACGGGCTGTTCAACCGCAACTCGCTGCCTTCATCCTCGGCCGGGCGACGCCGCTGATCTTCGCCGGCCTCGCCGTGGCCATCGCCTTCAAGGCCGGGCTGTTCAACATCGGTGTCGAGGGCCAGTACGCGATCGGCGCCCTGGCCGCCGGGTACGTCGGCTACCAGCTGTCGGCCCCGACGGTCATCCACCTGCCGCTCACCATCCTCGCCGGCATGGCCGGCGGCCTGATCTGGGCCGCCGTGCCCGCCCTGCTCAAGGTCTACCGGGGCGCCCACGAGGTCATCTCGACCATCATGATGAACTTCGTGGCCAACGCGGTCCTGCTCTATCTGCTGTCGGGGGCGCTGAAGGACCCGAGCCAGCGGGGCGCCATCGCCCAGCAGCAGACCCCCCAGGTCGAATCGACCGCCCAGGTGGGGTCCATGGTCCCGTTCTTCAACTCGATCGGCTTCGACTTCCGCGGGTCGGCCCCGCTGAGCTGGTTCTTCGTCCTGGCGATCGTCGCGGCCGTCCTCTACGCCCTGACCGTGCGCCGCACCCGCTTCGGCTTCGAGCTGCGGGTGCTCGGCACCAACCCGCGGGCGGCCGAGCCGGCCGGCATCCGCAGCAACGCCATGATCCTCAAGGCCATGCTGCTGTCGGGGGCGGTCGCCGGTCTGGCCGGGCTCCAGGACGTGCTCGCCATCGACGACCGCATGAAGCTCGACTACATCCGCGGCTACGGCTTCACCGCCATCGCCATCGCCCTGCTCGGGCGCAACTCGGGCCTCGGCATCGTGGCCGCGGCGCTGCTGTTCTCCTTCCTCGACCGGGCCAGCTCCGGCATCGGCCTCAGTACCGACGTGCCCAAGGAGGTCACCGACATCCTCAAGGGAGTGATCATCCTCACCATCGTGATCGCCTACGAGCTCGTGCGCCGCATGACCGCCCGCCGGCAGCTCAGGGAGCAACACGAACGTGCCTGAGCTCCTCGTCCAGCTCTTCGGGCTGGCCACCATCGCCTCGGCCATCCGGGCGTTCGTGCCCCTGTACCTGGCCACCCTGGGCGGGGTGTTCAACGAGCGCTCGGGCATCGTCAACATCGGCATCGACGGCATGATGATCTTCGGCACCTGGTTCGGGGCCTGGGGGGCATTGCAGTGGGGCCCGGTGGCGGGGCTGCTGACGGCGGTGGTCGCCGGCACCGCGGTCGCCGCCATCCACGCCGTGGCCACCGTCACCTTCCGGGTCGACCACATCGTCTCAGGGGTCGCCATCAACATCCTGGCCATCGGGCTGCCCCGGTTCCTGTCGATCGTCGCCTACGGCCAGGGCACCCAGTCGCCGCAGGTGGAGCAGCTCCCCAAGATCGATATACCCGGCCTCGGCGAGCAGTCCCTCCTGGTGCCCCTGACCGTGGTGCTCGGGGCCGGCGCCTGGTTCGTGCTCACCCGGACCGTGTTCGGCCTGCGCCTGCGCTCGGCCGGCGAGAACCCGAGGGCGGCCGAGAGCCTTGGGGTCCGGGTCAGGGGCATGCGCTACGCCGGGGTCCTGATCTCCGGCGCCTTCGCCGGCCTGGCCGGCGGCTACCTCTCCATCGAGCTGGTCGGCCTGTACCGCGAGGGCATG
>DATHIG010000540.1:0-2484 GCA_035490035.1 Actinomycetes bacterium | reverse complement strand
GCTGGTGTGGCGGGCAGCCGAGCGACTCGGGATCCGGGCGCAGGCTGCGATGCCGGCGGCCGAGATCGGCCTGCTCGAGGTCGGTGCCTGCCGCGGATCAGGGATAGCCACGGGCGGCCTTCACCAGCTCGCCGTCCGCGGTGACGGCGAACCACACGCTCCCCACGCCCTGGCCTTTGGTGTCGCCCGGCTTGGCGTCGCCGGCGAAGTAGTACAGCGGCTTGCCGCCGTAGGTCACCTGCGAGCTGCCATTGGCCTGCACGGCGGTCGACAACAGCGCGGCCTGGGCACCGGTCCCGGCGGTGGCGGTGCCGGTGAGCGCCGGCCAGTTGGTGGCGCAGTCGCCGCTGCACGCCGACTGGTCGCCCTTGTCCTTGGTGAAGGCGTACAGGGTGCGACCGTCGGCGTCCACCAGGATGTCTCCGAGCTTGCTGTTGCCAACCGCGACGGTGGCGCCGTTGGCCGCTTGGGCGGCGGTCGTCGGTGCCGCCGTCGCTGCAGTCCCGGCCTCGTCGTCGGTGCCACCGCAGGCCGCCAGGGCGAGGGTGAGTGCTGAGAAGAGTGCTGCGCTGGCGAATACCTTCCTCATGACGAGGCCTCCCTGGACTGTTGGCGGCTCCCACCTCGGGCGGCGCGGAGCGCCAGCCCGAAAGGACAACCCGAAGTCCCGGGCAATGGTTCCCCAGGCTCAGACGTTAGGCCCGGCGGGCTTCCAGCAGCCGCACCGGATGGGCGAACCCCTTGAGGGGCAGCTCCCCCAACTCCACGAAGCTCACGCCGTGGGGGGCGGCCGACTCGGCCACGCTCTGGCTGACCAGGACCTGGCCCGCGCTGGCGTGGGCGGCGATCCGGGCGGCCAGGTTGACGGTGCGGCCGAAATAGTCGCCGCCCTGGACCACCACCGGCCCGGCCGCGACCCCGACGTGCGCGGGCGGCAGGCCGGCCTCCGGGAACTCCTCCACCATCCCCAGCGCCGCCAGCACCGCCCCGGCGGGATCGCGGAAGTGGAACATCACCCCGTCGCCCAGCCACTTCACTGGGACGCCGCCGTGCTCGCGCGCGGACCGCTGGACCAGGACGGCCAGGGTCTCGGCCAGCTCGGCGGCAACCTGGTCGCCCTGCTCCTCGGTCAGCCGCGTGTAGCCCGCCAGGTCCAGGAAGCACATCGCCGGGACCCGCTCGGGCCGCCCGAGGACGCCGGCCGCTTCCAGCGCGGTCTCGATGTCCTCGACCAGGTGCTCGATCCAGGCCAGCTCCTGCTGCCTGCGGTAGGCGGCCATGAGCGCGCGGTCGATCAGGGGGGTGAAGTTGAGGTCAACGCCCAGCTGGGCGGCCAGCTCCATGGCGGTCCGCTGGTCGGCGCCGGACGCCAGCATCGGCCCCTCGAACCGCGCCTGCCAGACCTCTTTCTCGACCCTGGCGATCAGGCGCATGCCCTCGGCGTAGCCGCGGCCGAGCCGGGTCGACCAGAGCTGGTCCAGGATGCCGGTGGAAAGGCCGAGCTGCAGCAGCGGCACCACCGCCAGCTCGTCCTCCCTGATCAGCTCGTCGGGTGCCATCCGGGCGAACCCGATGGACTCCAGGGCGCTGCCGAGCAGCTCCAGCGGCACCCCGGTCTCCTGGCTGACCTGCCGGTAGGTCCGGGGCGAGCGCACTGCCCACCGCCGGAACGGCGCGGCCTCCAGGAAGGCGAACGACAGTCGGCCATCCCGGACCGCCGAGGCGATCCCCTCCATCGGCAGCCCGGCCTGCTCGCACGCGGTGGCCAGGCGGACCTTTTGCGCGTCGGCCGCCAGGAACGGGTCGGCGCCGTCGCGGGCCACCAGGATGCCCAGCTCGACCAGCCGCGCGACCTCGGCCTCGGTCACGCCGGCGAGGTCAGCAAGCCCCGATGCCGACAGCCCATTCATCCCGCCGTCATCCTAGGAGCGGTACAGCCTGCTCGCGAGAGTCGCTCCGTCCCGGGCCGGGAGCTGGCTTCGGTGCCGCCGGCGGGGCTGACGGCCGCGTCCCGAGACGCTGTGGCTTGGGCCTGGTGGCCGCCTGGCAGCGCTGCTCCGCCGGTCGGCTCACCAGCCGTAGGTGTCCAGGACCGCCTCGATCCTGGGCACGTACCGGTCGGGCCCGAAATGCCGGATGTTGTTGAGGAACTTGTGCAGCTGGAGCGCCGGGCGGCGCTGCTCGTACGACGGGTCGGGCGGCCAAGCCTCGACGTAGGCCGCCAACAGCTCGGGCGGCATGCTGTAGGACAGCTGCATGTAGGCCAACTCCAGCTCGCGGTCGGCGAAGGACACCGCCGGGTCCACCAGCCAGCGCCCCTCGACCACGTTGGCGGCCCACAGGTCTCCGTGGGTCAGCGACGCCGGCGGCCGCGGTCGCAGCAGCGCCGGCAGCGGGCCGTCGCAGGCCCGCTCGATCCGCCTGCGCAGCGACTCAGGGACCTTCGGATCGGCCAGGTGGACCCGCAGCCGGCGCTCGACATAA
>DATHIG010000539.1:0-4759 GCA_035490035.1 Actinomycetes bacterium | reverse complement strand
CAGCTCCTCGAAGGCCCCGTCGAGGTCGCGGGCCAGCCGGGCCGGCAGCTCCTGTCGTGTGTCCATCACCGGCTTGAACACCCCGACGACCGCCCCGGTTTCAGCCCCCGGCCTGGGTGGCGCGCCGCCTGGCGATCCCCGAGAGGGCCTCCAGCACCACCCGGTTGGCCAGGAAGGCCGTCACCTGGCCGGGCCCGTCGTAGGCCGGGGACAGCTCGACCACGTCCACGCCGGCCACCGGCAGCTCGACGGCGCAGCGGCGGACCGCGTCCAGCAGCTCCCTGGCGGTCAGCCCGCCCGGCTCCGGGGTGCCCGTCCCCGGGGCCATGCCCGGGTCGACCACGTCGACGTCGACCGACAGGAACACCCCGTCGCAGTCGTCGGTGGCGATCGCGAACGCCTCCGACAGGCAGGCGTCCAGCCCACGCCGGACGATCTCGGTCATCCCGAAGCTGCGCATGCCCTGCTCGGCCATCCAGGCCAGCACGTCGGGAGGCGGCCAGTAGCCGCGCAGCCCGAGCTGGAGGAACCGGTCGCCGCGGGCCGCGCCCGACTCGATCAGCCGCCGCATCGGCGTGCCGTGGCCGAGCAGCGAGCCGAACTGGGTGTCGGAAGTGTCGGCGTGGGCGTCGAAATGGACCACCGACACCCGGCCCATGCCGTGCTGGCGGGCCACCCCGGTCACGTCGGGCAGGGCGATGGTGTGGTCGCCGCCCAGCACCACCGGGACCGCCCCGGCGGCGGCCACCGCGTGCACCGCCGCCTCCAGCCGCTCCAGCGCCGGCCCGATCTCGCCGGGCAGCATCAGCACGTCGCCGGCGTCGACCACCTTGAGGTCCTGCAGCGGGTCAACCCCGAGGGCCAGGGAGGGGCGGGAGGCGTCGTGGCCCAGGTAGTCGGTGCCGCGGATCGCCGAAGGGCCGAACCGCGCCCCCGGCCGGTGGCTGGTGCCGCCGTCGAACGGCGCCCCCAGGATGACCACGTCGGCCCCGTCCAGGGAGGCCGGGTCGTCCAGGTCGGCGCGCGGGACCCCAAGGAAGGTCAGCTCGGGCCCGTACATCGCGAACATGCCAGCCCTCCTCAGGCCCTGGGGGGGACGCGGGCGGCGGAGCCCCCCGCGGTGGAGCTCGTGGGGGGGATGCGGGCGGCGGAGCCCGCCCCAGTGGTGACCCGCAGCGACTCCAGGCCGCGGAGGATGTAGGTCGGCTTCCACCTCGGCTCGGCGGCCAGCTCCATCCGCGGCAGGCGGCGCAGCAGCGTCCCGAACGCCAGCTCGAGCTCCAGCCGGCCCAGCGGCGCCCCCAGGCAGTAGTGGACGCCGGCCCCGAAGCTGAGGTGCGGGTTGGGCTCGCGGCCCAGGTCCAGCCGGTCGGGCTCGGGGAAGACTGCCGGGTCGCGGTTGGCCGACCCGAACAGCAGGCCGAGCTCTGCCCCCTTGGGCACCGCGACCCCGTGGAGCTCCACATCCTCGAGCACCCAGCGCTCGAACAGCTGCAGCGGGGTGTCGTAGCGCAGCAGCTCGTCGACCGCCCCTGGGAGGAGCGCCGGCTCCGCCCGCAGCCGGGCCAGCTGGCCAGGATGGCGGAACAGCTGCCACCAGCCGATGCCGGTGACGTTCACGGTCGCCTCGTGGCCGGCGTTGAGCAGCAGCACCACCGTGCCGATCAGCTCGTCCTCGGTGAGCTGGTCGCCGGCGTCGACCACCTGGGCCAGGGCGGTGACCAGGTCGTCGGCGGGCCGGGCGCGCCGCTCCCGCGACAGCCCGCGCAGGTACTCCGAGAACTCGGTCGCCGCCCGCGACGCGGCCCGGCCCGCCTCCGGCGACGGGTTGACCTCGTACATCCCGCAGATCTGGGCCGACCACGGCCGCAGCAGCGGACGGTCCGCCTCGGGGACGCCGAGCAGGTCGCTGATCACCGCCACCGACAGCGGCTCGGCCACGTCGGCCACCAGGTCGCCCCCGCCGGCGTCGGCGACCGCGTCGACCAGCCGGTCGGTGGTCGCCTGGACGCGGTCGCGCAGCCGTTCGACCATGCGCGGGGTGAACGCCTTGGCCACCAGCCGGCGCAGGCGGGTGTGGTCGGGCGGCTCCCGGTCCAGCATGCCGTTGCGGATCAGCTGCCAGAAGGGCGCCAGGTAGGCCGGCTCCGGCGGCCGGCCCATCTCGGCGTGGGTGGCCACATGCAGGTAGGTGCGCCCGAACCGGCGGTCGCGCAGCAGCGCGCGCACGTCGGCGTGGTGGGGGACCAGCCAGTGGTCGCTGGCCTGGTCGTACAGCACCCGGCCGGCCTGGCGCAGCCGCGCGTAGGCCGGGTAGGGGTCGGCGATGAAGCGCAGGTCCGACGGCGTGAACGCCGCCGTCGCGGTCACCGGGCGGGCCCCTCGAGCTGGCCGACCGCCCGGTCGAGGGCGGCCGCGGCCCGCCCCGGATGGAACGCGCCCGCGAACCCGTTGGATGCCAGGGCGGCCACCTGCCGGTCGTCCAGCCCGTTGGCCTCGGCGACCACCCGGAACTCCGACGACAGGTCGTTGCCGAACAGGCTGCGGTCGTCGGTGTTCAGGCACACCCGGGCCCCCGCCCCGAGCAGCCGGCCCACCGGGTGGTCGGCCAGCTCGGGCAGCTCCTGCTCGGTCCGGGTCCAGTAGTTGGACCGCGGGCAGCATTCCAGCACGACCCGGCGCTCGACCACCTCGGCCAGCAGGTCGGGGTCGTCGGCCAGGCTGGTCGCGTGGCCGATCCGGTCGGCCAGGTAGCGGTCAAGGGCGGTGCGGATGGCGGCCGGCGGCTCGGCCTCGCCGGCGTGGATGGTCACGCACAGCCCGGAGGCGCGGGCGTGCTCGAACATGGCCGCGTGGGCGTCGATCCAGTCCGCCGATCGGCCCTCGACCGGGCCGGCCAGGTCCACCCCGACAACCCCGGAGTCGATCCGCCGGATGGCGGCGTCCAGCACCGGCCGGTTCCATTCCGGGTCGACCCCGCCCATCAGGCAGGCCAGCAGGACCACCCGGGTGCCGGTGGCCGCCTCGGCCTGGGCGGCGGCCTCCCCGACACCGGCCAGCACCTCGTCGATGGTCAGGCCCTGCTCGGTGTTGAGCCGCGGGCAGAAGCGCAGCTCGGCGTAGACCACCCCGTCGGCCGCCAGGTCCTCGACCAGCTCCCGGGTCACCCGGGCCAGGTGCTCCTTGGACTGCAGCAGCGGCAGCAGCAGCTCGAAGCCGGCAAGGGCCTCGGCCAGCCCGGCCCTGCGGGTCACCCGCACCCTGGCCATGGCCGCGCCCTTGGGGGCGTCGGCCGGCACCAGGCCGAGCTCGCGAGCCAGCTCCTCGACGGTGGCCGGCCGCAGCGAACCGTCGAGGTGGAGATGCAGCTCGGCCTTTGGCAGCCGGCGCAGGGCGTCGTCGGTGAGGGCGGGCAACAGGGTCCTCCTGAGCACGGGTCGCGGCTGCAGTAGCCTACCGGCCTCTGGCCACCGAACGGGAGGGACGCCGCATGCCCGGCCCCGACGACGGCGGGCCCGCCACCCGCGACGACGTGCTCCCGGCTGGGGCGCGCCACTGCTTCGCCTGCGGCGACGACAACCCGATCGGCATGCACCTCGACGACATCCGCCGTGACGGCGACCAGGTGCTGGCCACCCTGCACCCGAGGCCCGAGTTCCAGAGCTACCCGGGGGTGCTGCACGGCGGGCTGTCGGCCACCGCCCTTGACGAGGTCATGGGGTACGCGTCGATCCTGCTCGCCGGGATCTGGGCGGCCACCGCCACCATGGACGTCCGCTACCGCGCCCAGGTGCCCTACGACGCGCCCCTGCCGCTGGTCGCCGGGCTGACCGACACCCGCGGCCGCCGGGTCAGAACCTGGGCCCGCCTCCACCTTCCCTCGGGCCGGGTCGGCGTGGAAGCCACCGGCCTGCTGGTCGCCCTCCCACCCGACCTGGCCGACCGCGCCCGTACCCTGTACGGCCCCATGGCCTGACCCGCGCCGAGCCATCGGTGCAGGTCAGGAGCTTGGGCGCCGCCCAAGGCGGCAACCCGCCTCCCTCGAGCCCGGAGACCTGGTCGGTGGGCCTAGGTCGGTGCCGGCCGTCGCAGGCGGCGAGCGCGCCGGACCACCGCGACGGCGGCCAAGGCAAGCAGCAGGACCACGACCACCACAAGGACCGGCAGGAACACCGCGACCAGGCTCATGCCGAGGGAGGCGGCGTCCTCGGCGGCGCTGACCACCGGGGTGCCGGTCCCCACGGTGGTGGCGTTGACCAGCGGCCGGGCGGTCGCCTTGGCGGCATGCACGGCGCCGGCCACCACCACCCCGAGCAGCACGCTCACCCACTGGTGCTGCTGCATCCAGGTCGAGGCGTCGGCCTGCTCGGCGGCGCTGGTGGCGGCGAAGATGACCCCGCCAACGGTGGGCCGGACCAGGGTCTGGACCAGGTCGTTGACGTGGTCCACGACCGCCACCTTGTCCAGGATGAGCTCGGCCACCAGCAGCACCGACACCACTCCCAGGGCCCACCCGCTCTGGATCCAGCGGTAGGGCGCCGGCAGGACGATCACCTCGGTGAAGCGGGCCAGCAGGCCGACCAGCAGCAGCGGGATGTAGGCGTTCAGGCCCGCCGCCGCCGACAGGCCGAGGCCGGTGAGCGAGGCCAGCATGGTTCTTCTGATTCCCCGTCCGGGGCCGATCACACAACCAGTTCCCGGTCGACCGGGGAAGCTGCCGCCAGCGGAGCCGCTGGACCAGGAAGCGGGGAGCTCAGCC
>DATHIG010000538.1:0-4357 GCA_035490035.1 Actinomycetes bacterium | reverse complement strand
CCCAGCTGTCGACCACCGTGAGCCAGATCCCGCGGCCGTAGCGGCCGGCGGTGAACAGCAGCAACGACAGCGCGATCAGCCCGACGGCGGCGACCAGCCAGCCGACGCCGGTGTTCTCCAGGCGACGCGGCAGCGGCGGCGGCTCCCCGGTCGGGCGCCGCCGGCGCCGGCCCCGCCGGGTACCCGGCGGGGCGACATCGTGTGCTGTCTCGAGTGCGTGGGCCGAGCCGCTGTCCATGAATGGCAGTATGGCAGGGATGTCGATGCCTTCTTGATCTTCCCATTCCCGCATGCTCGGGGTTGCGGGTCTTCGTGTCCTGGTGGAGCAGCACCATGCGGTAGCCGGGCGGCCGGCCACCAGGGCGTCAACGCGACGCCAGCTCGGCTGGGCGCGGGGGACGGACCGCGGGCGCGAGCGCGGTGATCCCGCCGGCGAGGACGAGCAGGACGAGCAGCGCTCGGCCGAGGCCGACCTGGTCGGCGAGGAGGCCGATGAGGGGCGGGCCGACCAGGAAGCCGCCGTAGCCGATGGTGGTGACCGCCGCGATGGCGTCGGCCGGCCGTTCGGGTGCCTCGCCGCCGGCGCTGACCGCGGCCGGGAAGACAAGGCAGACGCCGAGGGCCCACAGGGCGGCGCCGAGGTAGGCGGCCACCAGTCCCGGCCCGAGCACGGTCAGCAGGACGCCGGCGAAGCTGACGATGCCGCCGGCCCGCACGGCCCCGTGGCGGCCGAGGCGCTCGGTGACCGCCGTTCCCGAGAAGCGGCCGGCCGCCATGGCCACGGCGAACGCGCCGTACCCGAAGGCGGCCAGCGAGTCGGTCGCGCCACGCTCGTCGGTCAGGAACAGGGCCAGCCAGTCGGCCGCAGCCCCTTCCAGCGTCGTGGCGCACAGTGTCACCACCCCGACCAGCAGGAGCCTCGAGGAGAGCACCCGCGCCCGTCGCCGGCGCCGGCGCGAACGCGGGCCCGGTGTCGCCGTGGCCGCGCCGCGCAGGTCGCGGTCGGGCACGAAGCTGCGCAGCGCGAGCATGACCAGGGCAGCGCAGGCCACGGCGACGGCCGCGAAGTGCAGCGGCAGGGATGCGCCGGCGTGAGCGGCCAGCGCGCCCACGCCGGCGCCGGCGATGCCGCCGACGCTCCAGCAGGCGTGGTAGCGCGGCATCCACTCCCGCCCCGCGCGCTGCTCGACCGCGCTGCCGTGCACGTTCATGGCCACGTCCCAGGCTCCGTAGAACGACCCCCAGACAAACAGCGCCAGCCCCAGCGTGACCAGCGACGGGACCACGGCCAGGGAGACCAGCACCGCGCAGGCGGCGAGCGCGGTGCCGGCCACCACACGGCGGCTGCCGAGGCGCCTGCACCACAGCCCGCTGAACGGCATCGACAGCAGCGACCCGATGCCAGGGGCGAGCAGGACCAGGCCCAGCTCGGCCGCGCCCGCCCCCAGCCGGTCCCGGGTCGCGGGCAGCCGCGAGACCCAGGAGGCCAGCAGGAACCCGCTCATGGCGAAGACCAGCGCCGTCGCCAGCGCCGCATGCCGCAACCCAGGGGCTGCACCACCCCGACGGTTCAGGATCACCCGTTGATCATGCCGGACCCGAGCCGGGGCTCGCCGGGACGCGCAGAGGGCGGCGCCCGGAAGCGCCGCCCTCTGGTGAGGATGGTTCAGCTGCTCTTGGTCGCCTTCTTGGCGGTCTGGGTGGCCTGCTCGGTCTGCTCCTGGACCCGCTCGCTGATCGAGGCGGTGGCGCCGAGCACGCTGTGGGCGAGCTCGCGCTGGGCGTTCAGGAGCTGGGCGGCGAAGTCGAACACCGAGTCGACCACCTCGGTGGGGGTCGGCAGGTCCTCGGTGCGGGCCCACGCGGTCTGTGCGGTGCCGGGAACGAGCTGCTGGACCGTCTCGGCCCAGCTGCGCATGCCTTCGATCACGGCTTCCTGGCTCTTGCGGATCCCGTCGAGGACCTGGGTCTGGAGCTCTTCGGTGCTGTCCTTCACGTCTGCCATGGGTGTCTCCTCTGCTCGGTGTTAGCTAACTATACTTAGCAGACATCTGGTATGTCAATCTCACCCGCCCTGCGGGTAGTACCTGAACACCACCTCGGCGACGCACACTGGCTTGTCCTGGCCCTCGACCTGGAAGGTGGCCCCATAGGCCACCTGGACGCTCTCCCCGATCTGCTCGACGTCGTTGATGCTGATCCCCATCCGGAGTCGGTCGCCGACCCGGGCCGGCGCCGGGAACCGTACGCGGTTGACCCCGTAGTTCAGGGTGGTCTCCACCCCGTCCACCACCAGGATCTCCCGGAGCAGCCCGGTGAAACGGCCCAGCGTGAAGAACCCGTGGGCGACCGTGGCGCCGAACAGCCCGGTGGCGGCGCGTTCGGGGTCGACGTGGATCCACTGCTCGTCTCCGGTCAGGGCGGCGTACCGGGTGACATCCTCCTGCAGGATGTCGTGCCAGGGGCTGAACCCGAGGTGCTGGCCCGCATAGCGGTGGAGGTCGCCGACGTCGACCCGCCTGGCGATGTGGGCCCCGTCGGGGGCCACCTGCTGATGCGTGTGCTTGGTCATCGCTCAGGTCCTTCCGGCTTCATGGCGGCGGGGGCGGTGAGAGGAGAGAGCCGCCATCCCGGTGCTTCCAGGGTAGAGGGAGCCGCAAGGCGAGCCGGTTCGCGGGTGGCGGGTATCGTCGTGAGCTGGACGCGACAACGGGAGAGAACCATGACCGGTCAGGCGAGCGGGGGCTCCGGCTCCTCTCCGTTCGGCGAGATCATCCGGCTCGTGATGGGCGCCCAGGAGCGGAGCTTGACCGTCGCCCAGGCGTGGTCCGAGTCGCTCCAGCAGCTGGTGCGGGACCAGGCCGAGCCGTTCGGCAAGATGTTCCAGGAGTGGAACGCCGCCTTCCTGCGGCTGCTGGAAGCCGCTCCAGGAACAGCAGCGAACCGGCCGGAGCAGGGCTCGACCTAGGCGGCTAGGGCTCCGGCAGCTCGCCCCAGGCCACGTAGACGCAGCCGAAGAACGCCTCCTCGACGGAGAGTTCCGGCACGGCCTGCTGGAGCTGGGTCCACGGCCGCGCGAACCCCTCGAAGGTGGTCACGAACTGGCGGGCCACCTGCCACACCATCAGGTTGAGCGGCGGGGCGAGCACCGACCACTTCGGCCCGGCCGCGGCCAGGCGCCCACCGGCCCGCACCTGCCCGAGCACGTTGGCCAGCGCCTTGGGCGACCGCACGACGTCATGGGTGAAGGCGAACAGCACCGCGTCCGCCTGCACCGGGATCGCCGCCTCCTCGGCGCTCGCCTCCAGCAGGGTGACGTTGGCCCATCCGGCGGCCTCGACCCGGGCGTGCGCTCGTGCCAGCATCTCCGGGCTCGGATCGATCCCGACCAGCCGGCCCCCCGGGCCGATGGCCTCCTGGACCGGCCGGAAGCTCATCCCGGTCCCGCAACCGATGTCCAGGACCACGTCACCCGGCTGGAGGCGGAGCTCCGAGACCGCCCGGTGGCGGTAGGGCTCGAGCCAGGCGGTCGCCAGGTCGTAGGTTTCGGCCATGCGCCCGTACAGGTGGAGCGCGGATCGCCGGTCGTGATACGTCATTCTTCTCACACATCCCGATCGAATCCGCGCCAGTATCACCTCTCCTCGCCGTCGCCGCATGCTCCAGCCCGCCGCGAGCAGCAGGGATGGGCAGCCACCCGGTACTGCTTGCATACTTGGGGTAACCGGCGGGTGACGGGAATGTTGCCGGGGGAACGCGGGAGCCGGGCGGCGCGAGATGATCGGGACCGATGCACCTGGCGCGGAGATCCCCCTTGAGGGCGACCCGGGGGATGACGGTGCCGCCGAACCCGCGCCCCGGGCGGCCGCCAACCCGCGGCTGGCCCGGCATCGCCTGACCGTCGACGGGCGCCAGGTCAGCGTCACCGTCGGCGGGCACGGCCTGCCGCTGGTCCTTGCCAGCGGGCTGCTGCTGACCGACCGGCTCTACGTCCAGACGTTGAGCCGGCTGGCGGCGGTCGGCTTCCGTGTGGTGGCGATCGACGTTGCCGGAAGCGGGATCGCCGACGACGGCAAGGGGCTGGACGAGTACGGCCGGCTGCTCGGCCGCGCCCTGGACGAGCTCGGCGTCCACCGGGCGATCCTGGCCGGGCATTCGCTTGGCGGCCGGCTGGCCACCGAGCTGGCCGCCTTGCAGCCGGAGCGGGCGATCGCGCTGCTGCTGGTCGACGCCAGCGTCGGCGCGCCGTGGGACAGCCTGGTCCGCCTGCTGGGCTACGCGCCGCCGTCCATCGGTGTCCTCGGGACGATGCTGCTCAGCGACACCCTCGGCACCGTTCCCCTTGCTCGGGACTTCG
>DATHIG010000537.1:0-2885 GCA_035490035.1 Actinomycetes bacterium | reverse complement strand
GCTCCAGCGCGAGCTCCTCCCGGCCGGGCTCGAGGCCCGCGCCGCGGAACCGGTACTGCGGGTGGCGGGCGACCAGGCGCGCGCCCGGGCAGTGTGGGCGTTCGCCCATGGCATGGTGATGCTCGAGCTGGACCATCGGTTCCCCCCCGACGCCGACCTCGACGCCGCCTGGCGTGCCGGCCTCACCGCCTTCCAGGCAACCCCCGCGACCCGGCCCGACTGACTCGGTCGGCTCGTCTTGGTATGGTCGCCCTGGTTCTGCTTGGTTCGGCAGCCGACGGTGGAGGTGCCCCGTGAGGTTGATCGTCCGGCTCCTGGCTGGCGCTGTTGCCCTGGCCGCGGCCGCCGGCCTGATCGGGGGCATCTCCGTCGGACCCGGCACCACCAGTGAAAAGGCGCTGACCCTGCTCGCTGTCGCGGTCATCTTCGGGCTGGTCAACGCCATCGTCCGCCCGATCGTGCGGCTGTTCACCCTGCCGTTGTTCGTGATCACCCTCGGCCTGTTCACCTTCGTCGTCAACGCGCTCATGCTGCTGCTCACCGCCTGGATCGGGGACCAGTTCGACCTCGCCTTCGAGGTCGACGGGTTCGTGGCCGCGCTGCTCGGGGCGCTGGTGATCAGCGTGGTCAGCTTCCTGATCAACCTGCTGCTGCCGGACAAGTACGAGCGTCACTGACGCCGCAGCCACCCCAGCGCCGAGCCGTCAGGCCGGCTCGGAAGGGTGGAGGCTGGAGGGCAGCGGCTTGGCGTGGACGACGCTCAGGCCCAGGACGGCTCTGGTGAGGGCCGTGTAGAGACGGCGGAGGCCGGTCGGCCCCAGGGCCGGGTCGGCGATGTCGGCCGGCTCGACCAGCACCACCTGGTCGAATTCGAGCCCCTTGACGGCTGAGGCCGGGACGACCGCGAGCCGGGTGTCGGTGTCGAACTCGTCCACCTGCCGGAACTCGACGCCGCGGCGGGTCAGCTCGGCTCCGATCGCGGCAACGGCCTGGTCGGAGGCGACCAGGCCGACCGAGCCGTCCTCGGCCAGGGCCGTGTCGAGGGCCCGCAGCCACGCCTGCTTCGCGCTGGACGGCGTGACCGCCATGACCCGCAACGAGCCGGGGACGCTCCGGACCGAGCTGGCCGGGCGGACGCCGGGTGCGATCTCGGGCAGCAGGCGGTTGGCGAAGTCGAGCACCTCCTTGGGCGCCCGGAACGCCCGCGGCAGATGCTCGAGCCGGGTCGAGCGCCGCCCCAGATGGCCAAGGGCGTCCTCCCACCGTTCTGCCGACCACGGCGTGGTCCGCTGGGCCAGGTCGCCGAGCAGGGTCGCCGACCCGAAGCGGCACCGCCGCCCGATGGCCCGCAGCTGCATGGGGGAGAGGTCCTGAGCCTCGTCGGCGACGACGTGCCCGAAGGTTGCCGTCCCGCCGATCACGTCGGCGGCCTCGTCGACCAGGAACGCGTCGGTGACCGACCAGGCCGCCACCTTGAGGCCGCGGGGTCGACGAGCCCACCGCAGCAGCGCCTGCTCCTGTTCGGTGAGCGTGCCGTCGGCGGCCTGGGCCAGGAACGGCTGCTCGGTGAGCAGCCGGAACACCAGCCGGAGCGGGTCGACCGCCGGCCAGGTGCGGTCGAGGAACGCCCGCACCTCCGGACGGCCGCCCAGGCTGCGCTGGACCTCGGTCGGGCTGTCGAGCGCGTTCAGTCCCTCGGTGTGCTCCAGGTGGCGCAGGCAGCGCTCGACCAGCCAGTCCCGCAGGTGGTCGCGGCCGACCGTATAGCGGACGTCGCTCTGGACCAGCTCGGCCACCCGCCGGCGCAGCACGCTGGCCGGCAGCCGGATCACCCGGTGCCGCCAGCGCACCTCGAGCGGCAGGGCCGGCGGCCGCACCTGGAGGAAGGCGGCCCGGCGCACGACCGTCGCCATGCGGGCGTCGGCCTTGACCGCGGCCGCCTCCGGGCTGTCGGCCCCGGACACCGCGACCTCCCCGTATCGACACTGTGTGGTGATCTGCGTGAGCCGGCGGCCCGAGCCGTTGCCCGATGCTGAGCTGCTCGAAGAGCGCGAGATGCTCGAATATGCCAGGCGCTGCCTGGCGGCGATGCGGCGGCGGACCCGGTCGCTGCGGGCTGCCGGGGCCGACGCCTATGCCTCCGAGTCGGTGGAGTGGCGGCTCCGGCAGCGGGTCGCCTCCCTGAGCGACGACGGCCGGACCGGGCTGTTCTTCGGGCGGCTGGACTACGACGCCGGGGCCGACCCGCCCGAGGCGCGGTTCTACGTCGGCCGCCGTCACGTGAGCGACGAGGAAGGCGACCCGGTGGTCATCGACTGGCGGGCCGGGCTCGCCCACCCGTTCTATCGGGCCAGCCCGGCCCGGCGCTACGGGGTTCTGGTCCGGCGCCGGTTCGGCTACCGGGGCGGCACCCTGACCTCGATCCAGGACGAGGCCCTCGACCTGCTGGACGAGGCTCAGGCCAGGTCCGCCGCCGACCGTGTGCTGGTCGCCGAGATCGAACGGCCGCGCATCGGCCCGATGCGCGACATCGTCGCCACCATCCAGCCCGAGCAGGACGACCTGATCCGCGCGCCGCTGGGCGAGACGCTCTGCATCCAGGGCGGCCCTGGGACCGGCAAGACGGCCGTCGGCCTGCACCGCGCCGCCTTCCTGCTCTACGAGCACCGCGAGCGGCTGGCCAGGGACGGGGTGCTGGTCGTCGGGCCCGGCCCCGCGTACCTGGCCTTCATCCGTGACGTGCTGCCAGGACTGGGCGAGGTGGATGTCGCCCAGCGGTCGATCGAGGGCCTGGTCTCGGAGGTCGCGGTGACCGGGGCCGACAGCCCGGAGGCGGCTGCGGTCAAGGCCGACGCCCGCATGGCGACGGTCGTGCGCCGGGCCGC
>DATHIG010000536.1:0-5874 GCA_035490035.1 Actinomycetes bacterium | reverse complement strand
TGGTGGTCCGCCTGCTCAAGGACCTGGACCACGAGATCGAGGGACGGCACGTGATCCTGGTCGAGGACATCGTCGACTCCGGGCTGACCCTCGCGTACCTGCTGGCCACCCTGCGGCCGCGGCGGCCAGCCTCGCTCGAGGTGTGCGTGCTGCTCTGCAAGCCCAGTGAGCTGCGGGTCGACGTCGAGGTCAAGTACAAGGCCTTCGACATCCCAAGCGTGTTCGTGGTCGGGTACGGGCTCGACTACGCCGAGCGCTACCGCAACCTGCCGTTCGTCGGCACACTGCGGCGCGAGGTATACGAGCGGAATGGTGCCGGTTAGGGTTGCCGATACCCGGCTCCGATGAAGGAGGGACGGTTGGACGTCGCCGCCGCGCTCGACCGGCTGCCAAAGGTCGAGCTGCACTGCCATGTCGAGGGGACGATGCGGCCGGACACGGTCGTGGACCTCGCCCGCAAGAACGGGATCGGGCTGCCGACCTCGGACCCGACCGAGCTGTACCGGTACTCGAACCTCGACACCTTCCTCGAGATCTTCTGGCTGGTGCAATCGACCCTCGGCAGCCGCGAGGACTGGGCCAGGTTGGCCTACGAGAGCATCGTCGACGGGGCCGCCCATGGGCTGGTCTACCGGGAGACGTTTTTCACCCCGGCCCGGCACCTCGCCGCCGGCCAGGAGCTGGCCGATGTCGTCGCCGGGCTGGCCGAGGGGCTGGAGGCGGCCGAGGCCGAGACCGGCGCTCGGGCCATGCTGATCGCCGATATCGACCGGGCCTACGGTGCGGCGGCCGGACTGGAGATGGTGCAGCGACTGGTCGAGCTGCGCCGGGTCGCCAGCCCTGGTGCCGAGCGGGTCATCGGGGTCGGGCTGGACTCGACCGAGCTCGGCGTCGACCCAACCGACTTCGCCGACGCCTTCGAGCTGGCCGGCAAGGTCGGGTTGCGGCGCACCTCCCACCAGGGCGAGGAGACGCCGCCGAGCCACATCTGGGCCGGGCTGGACGTGCTCGGCTCCGAGCGGATCGACCACGGCCTGTCCAGTCTTCAAGACCAGGAGCTGACCCGGCGCCTGGCCGGGGAGCGGATCCCGCTCACCGTCTGCCCGAACTCCAACGTGGTGATCGCCAATGCGGTGCCCCGGCTGGAGCTGCACCCGTTCCGGCGGATGCGGGAGGCGGGGTTGCTGGCCACCCTCAACACCGACGACCCGGCGCTGACCGACCTCGACCTTGGTCGCGAGTACCACTCGTGCATGGAGGCCTTCGGCTACCGGTGGGAGGACATGGTGGGGATCGCGCTGGACGGGGTCGAGGCGACCTGGCTCGACGATACCGACAAGCGCAGCCTACGGGCTCGGGTGGAGCGGGAGGCGGCCGAGCTGAACTCGGCGCTCGACAAGGACTGAGCCGGGCGGCTCCGGCGGTGTGCGGTCTCGCTACTTCACTCCCAGCAGGCGTTCGACCGGGTCGATGGCGAAGTAGACCAGGAACAGCAGAGCGATGATCCACAGCAGCAGGCCCGGCTCGCGCCATCTGCCGCGGAACACCTTGATGGCCACGTAGGCGATGAACCCGGCCCCGATGCCGTTGGTGATGGAGAAGGTGAACGGCATCAGCACGATGGTGAGGAAGGCCGGGATGGCGATCTCCGGGTCGCCCCAGTCGATGTCGGCGACCTGCCGCATGAGCAGGAAGCCGACCACCACCAGGGCTGGCGCGGCCGCCTCCTGGGGGATGACCTCGACCAGCGGGGTGAGGAACAGCGCGACCAGGAACAGCAGGGCGGTGACCACGCTGGCCAGGCCGGTGCGGGCGCCTTCGCCGACGCCGGCCGCCGACTCGATGTAGGTGGTGTTGGAGGAGGTCGAGGCGGCCCCGCCGGCGGCGGCGGCCAGACTGTCGACCAGCAGCACCCGACCGACCCCGGGCAGCCGACCCTCGCGGTCCAGCAGACCGCCCTCGTTGGCGACGCCGATGACCGTGCCCATGGTGTCGAAGAAGTCGCTCAGCATCAGCGTGAAGATGAACAGCACGGCCACGACGACCCCGACCTGGGCGAAGCTGCCGCCAAGGCTGAAGGCGCCGAGGAGGCCGAAGTCTGGCGAGCCGACCACGCCGTCGGGGACCGACGGAACCGTCAGAGCCCAGCCGGACGGGTTGACGTTGCCGGCGGCATCGATCCGCGGCCCGACGTCCACGATCGAGTTGAGGATGATCGCGAAGATGGCGGTGACCACGATGCCGAGCAGGATGGCGCCCCGCATCCGGCGGACCACAAGGGCGATGGTCAACAGCAGCCCGAACGCGAACACCACCGTTGGCCAGCCGATCAGGCGGTTGCCAACGCCGAGCTGCACCGGGACGGAGGTGTTGGCCACGTCGGGAATGCGGCGCACGAAGCCGGCGTCCACGAAGCCGATGAAGGCGATGAACAGGCCGATGCCCACGCTGATGGACTGTTTGAGGGCGAGCGGGATGACGTTCATCACCCATTCCCGCAGGCCGGTCACGACCAGCAGGGTGATGAGCAGCCCTTCCAGCACGACAATGCCCATCGCCGCCGGCCACGACATCACCGCGGCCAGCTGGAAGGCGACAACGGCGTTGAGCCCAAGCCCGGCCGCGATCGCGAACGGGTAGCGGGCGTACACGCCCATGAGCAGGGTCATGGCCGCCGCGACCAGGGCCGTGGCGGTGGTCAGCTGGCCGAGGTCGAGACGCTGACCGTTGACGTCCTGCGCGCTGCCGAGGATCAGCGGGTTGAGGACGACGATGTAGGCCATGGTGAAGAAGGTGGCGAAGCCGCCGCGGACCTCCCGCTCGATCGTGGAGCCGCGCTCGGAGATGTGGAAGAAGGCGTCCAGCCCGGAGCGGGGGGGCGTGCCTCGAGGGTCGGACCGCACGTTCGACTCGGTGGCCATCGCTGATCCTTTGCCCGAAAGCGGATGCAGGCGGGGAAAGTTGAGCGCAGCGCTATCCCCGGTGTCAACGCACCCACCTCTGGCAATCCAGCCAGCCATCCCTGAGGATTGGGACGAGCGCACCCGTTCCGGTCAGGTGGTGAGGACTTGGATGCGCAAACGGCCGCCTTGCTGCTCGGCAGGGTCGAGCCCTTTCGCGGGCTCGACGAGCGGGCGCGCCTGACCATGGTCGAGCAGGCCGGTCGACGCGTGGTGGACAAGGGCCAGATGGTGTTCTGGCAGGACGACCCCGGCGAGGCGATGTTCGTGCTGCTCGAGGGGTCGGTGAAGCTGGTCGTCTGCTCGAGGGACGGGGAGCTGATGGAGCTCCACCGCCACGATGCCCCGGCCGTGTTCGGCGAGATCGCCCTGCTGGACGGCGGGCCCCGCTCGGCCTCGGCGGAGGCCGTGGAGCGCTCCACCCTGCTGGTGGTCACCCGGCCCGAGCTGCTGCGCCTGCTCCGCACCGACGACCAGATCGCCGAGGCCCTGCTGCGCACCCTCGGCACGATGGTCCGCCGCACCACCCGCCAGATCAGCGACCTGGCCTTCCTCAGCCTGCAGGGCCGGGTGGCGGCCAAGCTGCTCGACCTGGCCGGGCCGGGCCAGGCCCGCACCCGCCGCATCACGCAGGTCGAGCTGGCGACCATGGTCGGCGGAGCCAGGCAGACGGTGAACCAGGCGCTGCGGTCGCTCGAGTCCCGCGGCTACATCCGCTCGGCCGGGCGGGTGTTCGAGATCCTGGACCGCGAGCAGCTCCGCCGCATGGCCGGCGGGTAGGAGCGAGGACGCAGGATCCGGTGCGGCGGCCTCATGGCGTGCGACCCAGGAAGCGGTCGAGCACCTGCCGGGCGGTGAGCCCGGAACGGCCGGGGTGGATCATCACGAACCATTTCGACTTGTCCTGGTCGAAGTTGACGCCAAACCCACCCCCTGTCGCCAGAGCCCCTGGCGGCAAAGGACCGTCCGCAGCCGGCTGTTCTCCAGCTGCTGGGAGGTGACGTAGAACTGCGCCCAGGCCTCTGGCGGCTGCTCGGCACCGAGCGGTTCGGCCCGCACAGGGCCACCTCGCTGGGCCTCGACCACCCTACGGTTCCACGTTCTCTCGACGTCAAGGAAACAGGGTCGGCCGGGGGCTCCGAGGCCCCCGGCCGACGCCTCCCCGGGTCGCTAGATCCAGTCGGAGTGGTGGTAGGAGCGGTGGTAGACGTGGACGCGGTGGGCCGGCGGCAGGACGGCCAGCAGGACGATCCCGGCGAACACCAGCACCACGGCGGGGGTCGGTGAGGTGGCGGCCTGCTCGGCGTCGGCGGGCACCTCGACGGCGCGCTCCACGGCCGCAACCTGGTCGTGCTCCGGGAGCGGGGTCGCTTCGGCCGGGGCGGTCGAGGCCAGGGCGGACAGCGCCCCCACGACCAGGGCGGTCGCCAGGGCCAGGCTGGCCAGGAGCAGGATCAGGCGGGATGCGACGCGGATGATCATCGTGCTCACGCTCCTCCCCGGTGACGTTCCGGTGCCTGTAGGCAGTCTCGGTCCCTGGGAGGCGGCCGGCAGTCAAGGCCACGACACCCCGGCTGTCGGGTTGCTGACGTTTCCGCTGGACGGGGTTGCGCCCGGCCGGCGCCAACTCGGCGTAACATCACCGGCCGACGTGAACCTCCAGCACAGGGCCGCCGTCCTGGCTCGGACCGAGCTGTTCCAGGGGATCGACGAGGCGACGCAGCGGCGGATCGCCGAGCATGTCGCCGAACGGGTCTTCGAACGGGGCCAGTGCGTGTTCGTGCAGGACGAGCCGGGCGACCGAATGTTCGTCCTCGCCGAGGGCGCGGTGAAGCTTTACGTCTCCTCCCGCAACGGCGACATCGTCGAACTGGTCCGCCACCGCCCGCCGGCCGTGTTCGGCGAGGTCGCCCTGCTGGACGGGGGGCCCCGCTCGGCCTCGGCCGAGGCCGTGGAGCGCTCCACCCTGCTGGTGGTCACCCGGCCCGAGCTGCTGCGCCTGCTCCGCACCGACGACCAGATCGCCGAGGCCCTGCTGCGCACCCTCGGCACCATCGTCCGCCGCACCACCCGCCAGATCAGCGACCTGGCCTTCCTCGACCTCCAGGGGCGGGTGGCCCGACAGTTGCTGGTGCTAGCCGCCGATGGCGGCGGGGCCCGCACCCGTGAGGTCACCCAGGGTGAGCTGGCCAACATGGTCAGCGGGGCGAGGCAGACGGTCAACCAGGCGCTGCGCTCACTGGAGTCTCAGGGCTTCATCCGAGCCGACGGACGCACCTTCGATATCCTGGACCGTGGACGCCTCGAGCAACTCGCCGAGCTGTGACCGGTGACCGTTAGTGTGGGAGACGGCTAGATCGACCCAAGCTCTCGCGTCCATCGCCGCTACCGTCCTTCGGTCTGCGCTTTCGCCTCTCGTATTGCTGGTCGAGGTGCGTAGGTCTCCAGCAGCCGGTAGCGAAGGCTCCACGTTCGGAGTTCCCAACCAAGATCACCCGACCGGCCAGAGGATCGCCGTTGACGGAGGGCTGTCGCTGATCAACTGGCTGGACAACTGATCCCGGGCTGTCTCGCCATGTGCCGGCTGTCAGCCAGGTGACAGCCGGCGGCGGCGGACCGTACTTCCATACCGTCGGGCGAGCGCGGGGCTGACCTCGCGACGCTGCCCTCCTCCCAGGTCCCACTGGACAGTGAAAGGAATGAGCAGGATGCCTGTGCCCTTCAACGGGCTCACCGTCGTGCTGCCGGTCTATCTGGTTCTCGCCTTGACCTACTCGCGCGCCCAGCGCCGTTTTGCCAATCTCAGGCGTGCACCATCCCCGGCGGCCGCCAGCGGGCCGTACCACCCGAGCGTCGACGTGATCGTCCCCTGCTACAACGAGGAACCCAGATTGCTGGCCGCCTGCCTCGATTC
>DATHIG010000535.1:0-2834 GCA_035490035.1 Actinomycetes bacterium | reverse complement strand
CGGCAAGGAGCGCTGCCTCTATGTCTTCCCGCAGGCCGAATTCGAGAGCTTCGCGGCCAAGCTCCACAGCCAGCCCCTGACGGCCCGCTCGACCCGTGACTTCGCCCGCATGTTCGTCGCCGGAGCCAGCCCGGAGAGCGCCGACTCCCAGGGCCGGGTCGTGATCCCGCAGCCCCTGCGCGAGTTCGCCGGCCTCACCAAGGACGTGGTCCTGCTCGGCCAGATCCGGCGGGTCGAGATCTGGGACAAGGCGGAGTGGGAGCGCTACCGGGCGGTCGCCGAGGCCGCCTACGCCGACGAGACCAACGCCGCCCACCTCGCCGAGCTGGGGATCTGATGGTGTTGACGGCGCCAGCGCACCAGCCGGTCATGCTCGACCGGGTGGCCGAGCTGCTCCGGCCCCGTTCCGGGGGGGTCTACCTCGACGCCACCCTCGGCCTCGGCGGCCACGCCGAGCGGCTGCTGGAGGCCAGCGCCCCCGACGGCCGGGTCATCGGGCTGGACCGCGACCCGGCCGCGCTGGCCCTGGCCCGTCAGCGCCTGGCCTGGGCGGGGGACCGGCTGACGGCCGTCGCCGCCTCCTTCGCCGACCTGGCCGAGGTGGCCGAGCGGCTTGGCCTGGCCGCCGTCGACGGGGTCGTCTACGACCTCGGAGTGTCGTCGCTGCAGCTGGACCAGCCGGACCGCGGCTTCAGCTACCGGGCCGACGCCCCCCTGGACATGCGCATGGACCCCACCACCGGGATCACCGCGGCCGAGGTGCTCGCCACCTACCCGCGGGCCGAGCTCGCCCGCGTCCTGCGCGAGTACGGCGAGGAGCGTTTCGCGGGCCGCATCGCCCGCTTCGTCGACGAGGCACGCCGCCGTGCCCCCATCAGCACCACCGGCCAGCTCGTCGAGCTGGTCAAGGCGGCTGTGCCCGCAGCCGCCCGGCGGACCGGTCCCCACCCGGCCCGCCGGGCCTTCCAGGCCCTGCGCATCGAGGTCAACCGCGAGCTGGACGCGCTGGAGGCCTCCCTGCCGCAGGCCATCGAGCTGCTCGCCCCCGGCGGGCGGCTGGTGGTGCTCGCCTACCACTCCCTCGAAGACCGCATCGTCAAGCGTGCCCTGGCCGACGCCGGCGGCCGCCCGGTCCAGGGGCCGCCACGCCTTCCCGTCGACCTTCCCGCCGCCAGGCCCGCCAGTGTGGCCGTCCTGACCCGCCGGCCCGAGACCCCGACGCCGGCCGAGGTGGCGGCCAACCCGAGGGCCGAGAGCGCCAAGCTGCGCGCGGCCGAGAAGCTGCAGCCAAGCACCGAAGCCCGAGGGGGACAGCCATGAGCACCGCCACCGGTCCCGCGCGCTCGGCTCCGCGCCAGGCGCCCCGCCCACAGCTCCCCAGGCTGCGCGCGGTCGCCCCGGTCAGCCGGGTCCCGCGGCTCCCGTTCCTGCTCCTCACCCTCGGCATGATCGTCGCCGGCGTGTTCGGCCTGGTCGCGCTCAACGTCAGCGTCAACCAGCAGTCGTTCCAGATCAGCGAGCTGCAGCAGGACAACCGGCTGGCCGAGGCCCGCTGGACCGCCCTGCAGGCCGACGTCGACCGGCTCAAGGCGCCGGCGCGCATCGCCAAGGCGGGCAAGGCCGCCCGCCTGGTCCCCGCCGGCCGGGCCCGGGTGGTCGCCTGGCCCGGCTCGACGTCGCGCGGCCGAGATGTGGCCTCCCCGGGGGCGGCGACTTCCCCCGCTGCCCCCGGGGCCGGCCTCGCCAGAGGCGACGAGTCCGGCTGGACGGCCGGCGACCCGTTCCCGCTCAAGCGCTACCTGGCCGAACCCTAGGCCGCCGGTCCACGGAGGGTCCGGGAACCCCCGAGGGGTGCCCCGGTGGAATCGAGAGGGGGGAAGCAGATGCCGCAGCGCGGACGGAAGCGGCCGCCGCCACGGCGCCGGCCGCCGCTGCGGCGGCGGCGGCGCCGGCGGGTCAACGGCCGCCGCCGGCTGCTCGCCCTGCTGATCCTGAGCGTGCTCGCCTTCACGGCCATCTCCGGCCGGCTGATCGTGCTCCAGGTGCTGGACGCGGGCTCGCTCGACCAGGCGGCGGCCAGGCAGCGGACCACCATCATCAAGCTCCCCGCCACCCGCGGCCGCATCTTCGACCGCAACCTGGGCGACCTCGCCCTCTCCGTCCCGGCAAGGGCCATCTACGCCGAACCCCGCTTCATCCGTGACAAGCGGCGCACCGCCGGCGAGCTGGCCAGGGTCCTCGGGATGTCACGGGCCGACATCGCCAGGCGGCTCGCCTCCGGCAGCTGGGTGTACGTCGCCAGGCGGGTCCCCAAGGCCAGGGGCGACGTCGTCCAGCGGATGAAGCTGCCAGGCATCGGTGTGATGGTCGACGTCGCGCGCCGCTACCCCTCCGGCAGCGTGGCCGCCCAGGTGCTGGGCTTCGTCGACGTCGAAGGCAGCGGCCAGGCCGGGATCGAGCAGCAGTACGACGGGCTGCTGCGCGGGCACCCGGGCAGGATCCAGCTCGAGCGGGACCCGAAGGGCCGGGCCATCCCCCAGGGCCACCGCTCCCTTGAGCCTGCCGAGCCCGGCACCGACCTGGTCCTCACCATCGACCAGCACCTCCAGTACGTGGCCGAGCAGTCCCTGCAACGGGCCGTCCGCCAGCACAAGGCCAGGGCCGGCTCGGTGGTCGTGCTGGTCCCGCGCACCGGCGAGGTCCTGGCCATGGCCAACATGCCGACCTTCGACCCCAACCGGGTCTCCCGCAGCAAGCCCGAGGCCCGCAAGAACCGCGCCATCGCCGACGTCTTCGAGCCGGGCTCGACCAACAAGACCATCACCGCCGCGGCG
>DATHIG010000534.1:0-17475 GCA_035490035.1 Actinomycetes bacterium | reverse complement strand
GAGCCTCGGCAAGGCCCGGCTCGGGTCCGCCGACCCCGCCGTCGGGCAGGGAGGCTGACCGTGCGCCGCCTGTTCGTCCTGGCCGGCGTCCTGGTCGTGGCCGTGCTGCTGGAGTCGACCGTGCTGGCCGGGCTCCGGCTCGCCGGGGTCCGGCCCGACCTGCTGGTCCTGGCCGTTGTGGCGGTGGCGCTGGCCTCCGACGCGACCACCGGGGCGGTCTTCGGCTTCGTCGCCGGGCTGGTCGCCGACCTCCTGTTCGACCTGCCGGTCGGGGTGTCGGCGCTGGTCTACACGGCCGTGGGGTTCGCCGTCGGGACCGTCAGGGTGTATGTGACCAGCCAGGGCCCGCTGGTCCACCTGGTCCTGGCCGGCGCGGCCAGCCTGGCCTCGGTGTGGTGCTGCGGCCTGCTGCTGCGCGTCTTCGACCTGTCGTCGTGGGCGGCCGTCACCCGCTCCGGGCCCCTGGTCGCCCTCTACAACATGCTGCTGACCCCGTTCGTCTACCCGTTGGTGCGGGCGCTGACCGAGCGCGTCCCCGCCCGACCGGCCCAGCGTTGGTAGGTTCGCGCCGTGGGCCCGCCTTCCTCCCCCCTCCGCATGCGACTGTCGGTGCTGTCGATCCTGGTCGCGGTGCTGTTGGTGGCCCTGTCCTCGCGCCTGTGGTACCTGCAGGTGCTGGCCGGCGACCGCTACGGCGACCTGGCCGAGGGCAACCGGGTCCGCCAGGTCGTGGTCGAGGCGCCCCGGGGCCGGATCCTGGACCGTGACGGGCGGGTGGTGGTCCGCAACCGGGCCGCCTGGGCGGTCACGGTCAAGCCGTCCCAGCTCGGCGACCGGCGCCGCGAGGTCCTCGGCCGGCTGGCCCGCCTGCTCGGCACCACGCGGGCCCGGCTGGAGGCGCGGATCGCCGACTACAGCGGCTCGCCCCTGCGCGGCATCCCGGTCGCCGAGGACGTCCCCACCCGCCAGCTCTTCTACCTGACCGAGCACGCCGAGCGGTTCCCAGGGGTGGCCCCTGAGGTGCTGGCCCTGCGCGACTACCCGGCCGGCGGGGCCGCCGCCCACGTGCTCGGCTACGTCGGCGAGGTCTCGGCCGACGAGCTGAAGCAGCGGCGCTTCCGCGGCTACCGGGCCGGCGACATCGTCGGCAAGGCCGGGGTCGAGCTGACCTACGACAAGTGGCTGCGAGGCCGCGACGGCGTCCAGGACCTGGAGGTGAACGCGGCCGGGGAGGTGGTGCGGGCCCTCGGCGGGCGCGCGCCAGCCCCCGGCCGGGATCTCCAGCTGACCGTCAACCTCGACCTCCAGTTGACTGTTGAGCGGGTCCTGGCCGACGGCATGCGTGCCGCCCGCCTGCTGCCCGACACCCAGCGGGGTGGCACCTACCCGGCGCCGGCCGCCACCGCGGTCGTCCTCGACCCCGACGACGGCTCGCTGCTCGCCCTGGCCAGCCTGCCCCAGTACGACCCGCGCCGCTTCGTCGGCGGCATCTCCCGGCGCGACTTCGCCAGGTACTCCAGCAGTCCAGGCAAGCCGCTGCTGCACCGGGCCGTCCAGTCGGCCTACCCGCCCGGCTCGACCTGGAAGCCGTTCACCGCCCTCGCCGGCCTGCAGGCCGGCACGATCACCCCCACCAGCACCTACAGCTGCCCCGGGTCGTTCACCATCGGCGACTACACCAAGCGGGACTGGACCCCGCGGGGACACGGCGCGGTCGCCCTCAACGACAGCCTGCGGCTTTCCTGCGACGTCTACTACTACAACCTGGGTGCCCAGCTCGGCGTCGCCGAACGAGCCCAGGAGGAACGGGGCGAGAAGGTCGACGAGCAGCTGCAGGCCACCGCCCGCGGGTTCGGGTTCGGGCGCCTGCCAGCCCTCGACCTGCCCTACGGGATCGAGGGCACGGTGCCGACCCGCGAGTGGCGCAAGCGCTTCTGGGAGCAGAACCGGAAGCTCTACTGCGCCGGGTCCAGCGCCCTGTACCGCGAGCTGTGCCGCGACGGCTGGCGCTGGCAGGGGGGCGACAACCTCAACATCGCCATCGGCCAGGGCGACCTGCAGGTGTCCCCGCTGCAGCTGGCCCTCGGCTACGGGGCCCTGGCCAACGGCGGCACCGTGTACCGGCCCCATGTCGGCCGGGCGGTGCTCGACCCGGTCAGCGGCCGGGAGGTGCGCCGGGTCAAGCCGCGGGTGGCCGAGGTGGCCGAGGTGCCGAGCGGCGCCCTGGCCGCGGTCGGGCAGGCCCTGGCCACGGTGCCGACCGGTGGGACGGCGACGTCGGCGTTCGCCGGCTTCCCGCTCGACCGCTTCCCGGTCGCCGGCAAGACCGGCACCGCCGACCTGCCGCCCCAGGCGCCGTTCGCCTGGTTCGCCTCCTACGCCCCGGTGGGGGACCCGGAGTATGTGGTGGTGGTCATGGTCGAGCAGGGCGGCCACGGCGGCGAGTCGGCCGCCCCGGTGGCCAGGGCGATCTACCAGAAGCTGTTCGGGCTGCCGGCCACCCCGGTGGCCGCCGGCGCCGACCGGAGCGGCTGATGCTGCCGCCTCGGGCTGTCGTCCTCCGTAGCGCTCTCGCCGGTGTGGCCGCCGGCGCCGACTGGAGCGGCTGATGCAGGAGTCCTGGGGGTCGTACTCCGACCGGGTGTCCCGGCTCGGCTGGGAGACGGCCAGCGACCGGCCGATGGCCTGGCGTGCCCCCTGGCGGCACCTCGATCCCATGGTGGTGCTGGCCGCCTGCGCCCTCACCGTGCTCGGGCTGGCCGCCATCTACTCCTCGACCTTCGCCAGCCTCCGCGCCCAAGGGCTGCCGGAGGCGTTGATCATGCGCCGCCAGCTGCTCAACCTCGGCCTGGGGCTGGCCGCCATGGTGGCGGCGACGGTGATCGACTACCGCCGCCTGCAGGCCTGGGCCGGGGTTGTGTTCGGCGCGGTGGTGGTCGTCCTCGGGTTGGTCCTGACGCCGCTCGGGTCGGCCACCAACGGCGCCCAGTCCTGGTTCGAGCTCGGCGCCTACCAGGTGCAGCCGTCCGAGTACGCCAAGGTCGCGACCATCGTCACCCTCGCCGCCGTGTTCGGGGCACGAAGAGAGCCGCCGGGGCTCCGCCGGCTGGCCGCCGGGCTGGCCGCGATGGCGCTGGTCTGCGCCCAGATCCTGCTCCAGCCCGACTTCGGGACCTTCATGGTGTTCGTGGCCATCCTGTTCGGGGTGCTGCTGGTCAGCGGGGTGCAGCTGCGCTGGCTGCTGGTCCTGGCGCTGCTCGGGACGGTCGGGGTGGTCGGCATGTTCAAGCTGAACGTGCTCCGCGAATACCAGAAGGAACGCCTGACCGCCTTCATCGACCCGGGCGCCGACGACAGTGGACGGGGCTTCACCTACAACTCGAGGCAGGCGCTGATCGCCATCGGCTCGGGCGGGGTCACCGGCAAGGGCTACCTGCGCGGCAGCCAGACCAACCTCCAGTACGTTCCCGAGCAGAAGACCGACTTCATCTTCACCGTGATCGGGGAGGAGCTCGGGTTCGCCGGGGCGATGCTGCTGCTGGCGCTGCTCGGGCTGCTCATCTGGCGCGGCCTGCGCGTCGCCGCCCTGGCCAGGGACCCGTTCGGGTCGCTGCTGGCCGTTGGCGTGGTGTCGATGCTGGCCTTCCAGGCGTTCGTCAACATCGGCATGACCATCGGGATCATGCCGATCACCGGAATCCCCCTGCCGTTCGTCTCCTACGGCGGTTCGTCCCTGATCGCGCGCTTCCTGGCCATCGGCCTGCTCGAGAACGTCCACATGCGCCGCTATCTCTAGAAGGGCGGTCAAGCATCCGGCGCCGCATCCAGCGCCAAACCATCCGTGCAGCCCTGGAGCTTGCGCGCCGCCCCCGCTGGCCGCGCAACTCCCTCGAGCCCGGATGCTTGACCGGCGTTCTAGCGGGTCTTTGCCGGACCTTGTCGGTTCTGGCAGACTCTTTGGCAGTCTTGCGCCATGCCATCCGGCGGTGCGGCCCGACGGCGTCGTCGTCGCCTCCTGCTGTTCACGGGGCATCTTGTGGCACCCGGCCATCGTGGCCGCGTGCTGGACTTGCCCGGAGGGAGGCACCGGCCCGCGTTCGCGGCCGTCTCACCGGTGGCGGAGGAGCCGCCGCTTCTCTCGAGCGCAGAAGGTTTGCGGCCGCCCGCGACGGTGGCCGTCCGAGCTTGGTGAGGAGCATAGATGGCTTCCCCCGACGAAGCGCGGGTCGATGAGGCTCGCGACCAGTCCAGCGTCCCTGAAACCCCGACCACACCCACAGACACCGTCGTCGCCCCGCGGAAAACCGCGCCGGCCGTCACCGGGAGCGACACCGCCGCCGCCCCGCAGGAATCCGCACCGGCCACGATCGAGACCACCACGGCCCCGCCGCGTCGACCGCGCGGGGCCGCGTCGTTCCCGGGGGGCCCGCCGCCGACTGCGCCGGCCCCAACCGAGGTCCAGGCGCCGCCGCCGCCAGACCCGGCGGCTCCTCCCCGGTTCCGGGTCACCACCGTCGAGCCGGCCGCCGCCTCCTTCCCCGGCGGCCCCCCGCCCCCGGCCCCACCACCCCGGGACGACCCGCCCAGGACCTCCGGCCCACGGCCCCGGAAGGCCGCGCGCCCCGAGGTCCCGCCGGCGCCGGCGCCGGCGCGCGAATCGGCACCGAAGGCCACCCCACCGTCCGAGGCCCCGGTGGCGGCAGCGGCCGAAGCGGCGTCGCAGGCCGTCGCTGGACCGGAAGCTCAGGTCGAAGGAGGGGAGACCGCCGAACCGGTCGCGGCCGGCGAAATGACATCCGCCACCCGAACGGCTGGTCGCCGGCGCCGGCGCGGAGGCCGCGGTGGCCGGGCCCCGGCGACCGACCCGACGGAGGCACCCGCCGAGGCCGCCGGCACGGACCCCGGCGCCGACGCGGCCCCCGCCCGGTCTGCCGGCATCCTGGTCGCCCCCACCGAGACCGGCGACGACGCGTCGGCCGGGGAGCCAGGCGACCGGCGGGACGAGGTCACCGCCGTCGGCGGCTCGGCCAGGACCAGGGCCCGCCGCCGCCGCCGGGCCGCCGCCAAGGCCCGCGGCCGGGACGACCTCGGCGACGAGACCCCCGGCACGCCGGCTCCCGCCGCCGCCGAGCCCGACCGCGCCCGGGAGCCGGAGGCGGCGGCGCCGGCGCCGGCAGCCCCGCGCCCGACGAGGTCCAGGCGCCGCGGCGCGTCCGCGGCCGGGACCGGGGCGGAGACCGCGAACGGCGAGCCCAAAGCCGGCGCCGGGACCAGGACCGCCGGCGAGCGGGGCGCCGGTCGCAGCCGCCGGCGGGGCCGTGGCGGCGGCCGCGTGGCCGCCGTCGACGCCGAGGCGACCACCGGCCCCGACGACGCCCAGCAGCCGGAGGGGGACCGGGAGGAGACCAAGGAGCAGGGCGGCGCCCGGAGCCGGTCGGCCGGGCCGGAACGCTCGACCAGGCTGGAGAACCGGGCCAAGCGGGACGGTGCCCGCCAGGCCGACCGCGGCCGCCGGCGCCGGCCCTCCGGCCTCACCGAGGAGCAGAAGCGGGTCCTGCGCGAAGAAGGCCCCGACAAGCGCATGGTGGTCACCGAGGGTGCCGAGCGGACCCAGATCGGCGTCCTGGAGGGCCCGACCCTGGTCGAGCACTACGTGACCCGCAAGGCCGGCCGCTCCCTGGTCGGCAATGTCTACCTGGGCCGGGTCCAGAACGTCCTGCCGGGCATGGAGGCCGCCTTCGTCGACATCGGCCGGGGCCGCAACGCGGTCCTGTACGCCGGCGAGGTCAACTACAACGAGGAGGACCTCGACGGCGAAGCGCCGAGGATCGAGAAGGTGCTCAAGCCCGGCCAGCCTGTGCTGGTCCAGGTCACCAAGGACCCGATCGGCGCCAAGGGGGCGCGGCTGACCGCCCAGGTCTCGCTGGCCGGCCGCTACCTCGTCCTGCAGCCGGAGGACAACACCTTCGGCATCTCCCGGCGGCTGCCGGAGACCGAGCGGTCGCGGCTGCGCGACATCCTCAAGGAGGTGCGGCCCAAGGGCCTCGGCCTGATCGTCCGCACCGCCGCCGAAGGGGCCAGCGCCGACGACCTCCGCGCCGACCTGGCCCGCCTGCAGGCCCGCTGGGAGGCGGTCGAGCGCAAGGCCAAGAAGTCCAGCGCCCCCGCCGTCATCTACTCCGAGCCCGAGCTGGTGGTGCGGGTCATCCGGGACATCTTCTCGCCCGACTTCGTCGAGCTGGTGGTCGACGACGACGAGCTCTACCAGCGGGTCGAGGAGTACCTGCAGGAGGTCGCCCCCGACCTGCTGCCCAAGCTGCGCAAGCACGACGGCAACCTGCCGGTGTTCGAGCACTACCGGGTCATCGAGCAGATCCACAAGGCGCTGGAGCGCAAGGTCTGGCTGCCGTCGGGCGGCTCGATCGTGATCGACCGGACCGAGGCCATGACGGTCATCGACGTCAACACCGGCAAGTTCGTCGGCCGGGGGGCAGGCGCCAACCTCGAGGAGACGGTGGTCGCCAACAACCTGGAGGCGGCCGACGAGGTCGTCCGCCAGCTCCGCCTGCGCGACATCGGCGGCATCATCATCATCGACTTCATCGACATGCTGTTCGAGCGCAACCAGCAGGCGGTGGTCGACCGGCTCCGAGCCGCCCTGGTCAGGGACAAGACCAAGAGCCAGGTGATGGAGGTGTCCTCCCTCGGCCTGGTCCAGATGACCCGCAAGCGGGTCTCCGGCGGCCTGCTGGACAGCTTCTCCGAGACCTGCCCGACCTGTGACGGCCGGGGCGTGGTGATCACCCACGAAATCTAGTACAGTTCGCGGTCGGCGTGCCGGTAACCTACTGGAACGCCGCCTCCCTCCCCGAAAGGACGATCCCACGTGTACGCCGTCATCCGGACCGGCGGGAAGCAGTACAAGGTGAAGGTCGGCGACCTCCTCGACGTCGAGAAGCTCGGCGGCGACGACGGCGCCAGCCTCGAGCTGGAGCCGCTGCTGGTCGTCGACGACGACGGCAAGGTGACCTCGGCCGCCGACGACCTGGCCAAGGCCAAGGTCACCGCCAGCGTGGTCGACCAGCACCGGGGCAAGAAGATCCGCGTCTTCACCTACAAGAACAAGACCCGTCAGCGCCGCACCCTCGGCCACCGCCAGTCCCTGACCAGGCTCAAGGTCGAGGCGATCGATCTGCCCGGCCGCAAGCGGCCGGCCCGGTCGGGCGGCCGTGGGGCCAAGCAGGCGCAGCAGGACACGCAGGAACAGGAAGGCTGAGATGGCGCACAAGAAAGGCGCATCCTCCAGCCGCAACGGCCGCGACTCGGCCGGCAAGCGGCTCGGGGTCAAGCGCCACGGCGGCCAGCTGGTGACCGCCGGCACGATCCTGGTCCGCCAGCGGGGGACCCGCATCCACCCGGGCGACGGGGTCGGCCGGGGTGGCGACGACACCCTGTTCGCCAAGGTCGACGGCCACGTCGTCTACCACATGGTGCGTGGCCGCAAGCTGGCCAGCATCCAGCCGGGCGCCTAGCCGACGGCGGCCCCGGGGGCCGTTCTACAATCGACCTCGTGCGCCGTCCGATGCCTGCTCGGATCCCTCTCGACAGCCGCTGCACTGCGGCGCGCGAGCCGGATCGATGTTCGTAGACGAGACCGCTGTCGAGGTGACCGCCGGGCGCGGCGGCGACGGCGTGACCTCGTTCCATCGTGAGAAGTACAAGCCGCGGGGTGGTCCCGACGGCGGCGACGGCGGCCGTGGCGGTGATGTCGTGCTGGTCGCCGAACCCGGGGTCGGCACCCTGGTCGAGTACCACTTCCATCCCCACCAGCGGGCCGGCAAGGGCGCCCACGGGCAGGGAAGCAACCGCAAGGGCGCCGACGGGGCCGCCCGGACCCTCCCGGTGCCGGTCGGCACCCTGGTCCGCGACCAGGACGGAGCGCTGCTGGCCGACCTCGACCAGCCGGGGGCGCGGTTCCTGGCCGCCAGGGGCGGCCGCGGCGGCCGCGGCAACGCCGCCCTCTCCGGGCCCGGCCGCCGGGTCGCCTCCTTCCACGAGAAGGGCGAGCCGGGCCGCCAGCGCCGGCTCACCCTCGAGCTGCGGTCGCTGGCCGACGCCGGCCTGGTCGGCTTCCCCAACGCCGGCAAGTCCAGCATCGTCGCCCGGGCCTCGGCGGCACGGCCCAAGGTGGCCGACTACCCGTTCACCACGCTCGAGCCCGTCCTTGGGGTGGTTCGGGCCGGCGACCACGACTTCGTCCTGGCCGACGTGCCCGGCCTGATCCCCGGCGCCGCCGCCGGCAAGGGCCTCGGCCACCGCTTCCTGCGTCACGTGACCCGTTCCGCGGTGCTGGTTCACGTGCTCGACCTGGTGCCGCTGGAGCCTGGCCGTGACCCGGAGTCCGACCTGGCCGCGCTGGAGGCCGAGCTGCACGCCTACGACACCGAGCTGGCCGACCGCCCGGCGATGGTGGTGGCCAACAAGGTCGACCTGCCAGAGGGCCGGGCCCGGCTGGCCGAGGCCGAGGCTGCCGCTCACCGGCGCGGCCTTGCCTGCTTCGGGGTCTCGGCCGTGACCGGCGAGGGGATGGCAGGCTTCCTGTACGCCCTGGGGGCCGAGGTCGCCCAGGCCAGGGCGGCCAGGCCGGCCGGGTCCGCCGTCCAGCCCGGGTCGATGGCCGCCGAGCCGGAGGTGCCGATCCGGGTGGGTCGCGAAGGCACCGGGTTCCGCGTGCACGGCGACCGTCCCGAGCGATGGGTGGCCATGACCGACCTCGACAACCCCCAGGCCGTCGCCTACCTGCAGCGCCGCCTGCGCCGGGCAGGGGTCGACGACCTGCTGGCCGAGGCTGGCGCGGCCCCTGGGGACGAGGTGCTGGTCGGGGAGGCCGCCTTCGAGTTCACCCCCGACCCGGTGGCCGAGGTCCGTGGCCGCCGGCGCCGCCCGGCCGGTTAGTCCCTGCTGTCAGCGGCCCTCCTGGCGGCGGATCATCACCCGGCGTCCCGGTCCCCGCCCCGGGCGACGCTACCGCCACCGCGACCCGGCCCATGGCCGGCAGCGGGCCGGTTGTCTGGTCATGGGGTCTCCCTCGGGGCGAGCCGGAGCTGGACGGTGCGGATCTCCCAGGCGCCCAGGTCCAACCGGAGGGTTCCGCCGGGCACCGGCAGGTCGGCCCCGGCCCGGCCGAGCAGGTCGGCCTCCCGGGCGGCCAGCAGCCCGCTGGTGACGGTGGCGGTGGTCGGGGCCGGATGCTGGCAGGCCAGCCGCAGCTCCAGCCAGTCGCCCCGCCGCCGCAGCGCCGACAGCACCACGCCGTCGCCCTCGACGGCCAGCCCCGGCGACTCCCGCGGTTGCGGCGCCTGCCCGGACGGCTCCCGCCGCCCGCTGCCGGGGGCGGCGAGCAGGTCGTGCCGGAAGCACTCCATCTGGGTGAGCACTCCGTCCTCGTGCCAGGCGCCGGCGTGCGGGTAGACGGCCAGGTTGGCCGTCAAGGTGCCGAGGCACTGGGCGCCGGGCGTCGGGGTCTGGGGACCGGCCGGCTCCTCCCGGTACCGGTTGAGGTCGCGGCTGATCTGGCCGACCGACCGGAGCAAGGTCAGCGCCAGCTCGGGCGGGTCGGTGAGCAGCTCGTACTCGGTCACCTGGTCCAGCAGCACCGCGGCCCCGCCGGCGTCGACGAAGCCGCTGGCCGGGAACGTGGGCAGTGGTACCTCGCCATGGCCGCCCTCGGCCGAGGTGCCCCGCTGGACCACGGCGAACTGGCCCTCGGCCGAGGAGCTTGCCGCCGGGGTGGCCAGCGGCACGTGCAGGCGCAGGCGGTGGTCGCGGCAGGGGTTGTCGACCATGACCCGCAGCCGCACGAACGGCTCGCCGGCCCGCAGCTCGACATGGGTGACGGTGCGGACGGTGGCCCGGTCGGCCGAGCGGGCCGTCCCGGCGGCGTCAAGGCCGAGCGGCCAGCTGTAGGTCCGCTCGATGGCCAGCCGGCCGCTGACCGGCCCGGCGGTCAGGTCCGCCATCTCGACCCGGTCAGGCTCGGACACCAGCAGGTCGTCGTCGGGCGGCGCGTAGTTGTAGAGGTCGCCGGCGTCGCCGCCGTCGGCCAGCCGGCCGACCCCGCGCAGGACGATCTCGCCGGCGCTCAAGCTGAGAGTGCCGTCGGCGGCGACCTCGACCGAGATCAGCCCGTTGTCGAGCCGCCCCGGCCCGGCGACCACCGGGTCGGGAGGCGCGTCCTTGCCCCGCCGGCCCGCGACCGGCGCGGGCAGCGCCCCTCGACCCGGCCGGGCCGCGGACGCCGTCCAGCCGAGGGCCGGCACGGGCACGGCGGCCAGCAGGTGTCGGCGGGGCGGGGCGAGGACCCGTACCTCCCACTGGTCGTCGGGGGCGGTGCCCGCGGCCGTTTCGATCTGCAGGCGCAGCTGGTCCATGTCGAGATGGGGTGGGTCGGGATGGTCATCGACCAGGAAGGTGAGCCGGTGGGAGCCGTCGACCAGCTCGGCCGTGACGCCGTTGATCACCCGGTCGTGCAGCCTGCGGCCGTGGACGCGGCCGAACAGCTCGGCCAGCCTGGACCCGGGGAGCCGCTCGCTCTGGACGAGGGTCGGGCTGCGGCCGGTCTCCTGGGTGGCCACGCGCCGCCCGCCGGGCAGCTCCAGTGCGACCTCGTCCCAGTCGTCGGGCACGGCCAGGTCGACCTCGACAAGGCCGGCACGGGCGAACGGGGAGGGGTTCAGCACCGCCACCGTCCCGGGCGGCACCCGGCTGGCCACCTCCGCGGCGACCCGCTCGGCCAGGCCGCCCCCGAGCTGGGCGGCCTCCGACAGCCGGACGGCGACGTGGTCGGCGACCGCGTCGGCGCCGCAGCCGGTGATCGAGTCGTGCCCGGAGGACTCGACCAGCCGCCGCCAGCCGAGGTCGAGGAACGGCGCCGGCCAGTCGGTGCCGTGCAGCGCCTGCAGCGGCTCGGCGTAGCGGGCGAGCAGCCGCTCCGCCCTCGCGCAGGCCGCTTTGAGGCCGACCCGGGCCGAGGTGACGCCCATCAGGAGGTTGGCCCTGGCCCCCGAGCGCAGCTCGCCCTGCCAGCTCGGCAGGTCACCGTGGGGGCTGGCGTCGTCGAGGACGTAGCCGGCCAGCGTCCCGACCCGCACCCGGTACCGGTCCTGGCCGCGGTTGAGCTGTTCCACCATGTCGAGCAGCTCGGGCAGGGGAGCGGAGTGGTCGGTGCCGTACATGGCCAGGACCGGGTCGGCGCCGAAGAACGGGCGCAGCAGCTCCAGCAGCCGCGTGGCCGCGCCGTCGAGGTCATCGGGGACGGCGAACAGCCCGACGGCGTTGCCGTACCCGCTGACCAGGTACTCGGTCCGGACGGTGGAGCCATCGGGCGCGGCCCAGTTGAAGGCATGGTGGCCAACGGCGGCCGGGACACCCCGCCAGACGGTGGCGTGCTCCAGGCCGGCCCGCCGCAGCAGCTGGGGGACCTGGGCGGCGTGGCCGAACTCGTCGGGCAGGTAGCCGACGGCCATGGCCTGGCCGAACCGCTCGGCCCGCTGCAGGCCGGCCTCCAGGTTGCGGACCAGCGTCTCCCCGGACACCAGGAACTCGTCGGACAGGATCCGCCAGGGCCCGACCGCGAACTGCCCGGTCGCGACCAGGGCCTGGATGCGCGGCTCGGCCTCTGGCCGGATCTCCAGGTAGTCCTCGAGCATGGCCGTCTGGCCGTCGAAGGTGAAGCAGAAGCGCGGGTCGGCCTCGGCCCGTTCGAGCACGTCGTCGACCATGTCGACCAGGCGCAGACGGAAACGCTGGAACGGCTCGTACCACTCGCGGTCCCAGTGGGTGTGGGGTACCAGGTGCAGGACGGCCGGTGCTGGCGCCGGCTGGACGGAGGTCATGCCATTGCCGCCTCTCCGGCCAGCTCGACCCCGCGGCGCTCGGCCAGTCGGCGCACGATCCGCTGGCAGGTCACGATGTCGGCCCGCCCCTCGGCGATGCCGGCGGCCACCGGCTGCCCGTCGGTCACCAGCCGGTGGAAGGCGACCAGCTCCTGCTCGAACGCCTCAACGGTCGAGCGTTCCTCGCGGGTCCTGGCGGCGTCGCCGTCGAGGTCGGTCACGGTGAGCACCGTCGGGGCGTTGAGCAGGTACGGGGACGGGAAGGTGAGCGCGATCGACCCCTGCTCGTGGTGCATGCGGATCTCCTCACGATAGTCGGGGTAGCGGTCGAGCCCGTGCCAGTGCAGGCTGAGCCGCGCGCCGCCGGGGAGCACGGCCTCGACGGCGACCGACGACCACGAGCCCTCCGGCCACAGGTCGACGTGCTCGACCCGTTCGAGGTCGCCGGCGAGCAGGCGGACGACGGCCAGGTCGTGGACCAGGCTGCCCAGCAGCACCTCGGTGTAGAGGCGGCGCAGCTCGGCCGGGGCCTGCCCGAGGGCGTGCTCCTGGAGCCGGGCCGTCTCGGCCTCCAACGCGGCCAGGGTGGCCGCTGGCACGTCGCCGGCCGGCCCTTCCAGGCTGGCGTGGGCGAGCTGCGAGTGCCCCGACGGATGCAGGACCGTCACCTCGACCGCCCGCAGGGACGGCCGGCCGACGGCCAGCTCGCGGTGGGCCCGCTGGACGGCCGGGTCGTACAGCTTCATGTAGCCGAGCTGCAGCGGCGTGCCTTCCTTGGCCGCCAGCTGCTCCAGCCTGTCCGCCTCGGCCAGGGTGTAGGCGAGCGGCTTCTCGCACAGGACGGGCAGGCCGCGGCCGAGCGCGGCCCCGGCCACCTCGCCGTGGGAGCCGGAGGTGAGCACCAGCACCGCGTCCGCCCGGCCGCTGTCCAGCAGCTCCTCGGCCGACCGGAAGCACTCGGCCGTCCCGAGCCCGAAGCGCTCGGCCACCCGCCGGGCCAGCTCGGCCGACAGGTCGCACAGGGCGGTGACCTCGAACAGGTCGCGGCGGTTGCGCAGGAGCGGCAGGTGGACGGCTTGGGCGACGGCGCCGAGCCCGATCATGCCCAGGCGTACCCGGCTCCGGCGCATGGCACCCTACCCGTCGGCGGGAAACGGGTCCATCAGCGGGGCCATGCTGGCCAGGTAGGCGGCGACGGCCGCGTAGTCGTGGTCGGCGAGGCCTCTGCCCTTGGCTCCCGCGTACAGCTCGGCCACCCGCTCGGTCCCAGGGAGGCTGGCCCTGGCCGACCTTGCCGCCTCGACGGCCAGCCGCAGGTCCTTGTGCATGAGCGCCAGCCGGAACCCGGCGTCGCTGTAGTCGCCGCTGCGCAGCTTCTCCCGCTTGGACCGCACCGTCTGGGCGGCGACCGAGGCACCTTCCAGCACGTCGAGGGCGTCATCCGGTGACAGGCCGAGCACCCGCCCAAGGATGAACCCCTCGGCGACCGCCGCCGTCACCCCGCCGAGCACGAGGTTGACCATCAGCTTGGCCGACTGGCCGGACCCGACCGGGCCGACATGCCAGCTCCGCTCCGGGTCTCCGAGGATCGCCAGCAGCGGCCGGGCCCGCTCGATCGCCTCGTCGGACCCGCCGGCCATGACGGCCAGCATCCCCTCGGTGGCCGGGCCGACCGACCCGGCCACCGGCGCGTCGACGAACGCGACCTGCTGTGCCTCCAGCGCCTTGGCCACCTTGCGGGCCGGCCCCGGCCCGGTGGTCGACATGTCGATCAGGAGACTTCCCGACCCGAGGCCCTCGGCCAGGCCGTCCCGGCCGAGCACGACCTCCTCCAGCGCGCCGCCGTCGGTCAGCATGGTGATCGCCACCTCGGCCTTGGACCCGGCCTCGGCCGGCGAGCCGGCCACCTCGGCCCGGTCGGCCAGCGCGTCGGCGTGGGCCCGGGTCCGCGACCAGACGACCAGGTCGTGGCCAGCGTTGGAAAGGCGCCCCGCCATGGGGGCGCCCATCCGTCCGAGTCCGAGGAAGGCGGTGTGGGTCACGCCTGTTCGGATTTGGCTTCCCGTCGGCCTTTGGCGCCTGCGCCTTCGGTGACCCGGCCGATGGCCATGCCGGTGTCGAGGTCGAAGAAGTGGAACCCCTCGGTATCGATGGCCAGGTCCACGCTGCGGCCGATCTTGGCCTGGGTCTTGGGATTGACCCGGGCGGTCCACAGGCTGTGGCCCGCCCCGGCCAGCTCCTCGGCCTCGACCTCGTCCTTGGCCGCCTTGTCGAACTTGGCGATCATCACGTCGTGGTGGACTTGGGGCGCGGCCACATGAAAGATCAGGTTGACCTCCGAGCCCAGCTCCTCGGTCACCGCGACCTCGCCCTTGATCCGGGGCCGCTCATCCTGCACGAAGTTGGCATCCTCCAGGCCGGAGGGCCGCATGCCGATGATCAGGTCCTTGTCGAAGTAGTCATCCAGCCCTTGGCGCTGGCTGACCAGCTGGTCGGGCAGCGGCACCTTGTAGTCGGCGAACACCAGCGCCGGCCCGCCGTCGCGGACCAGCTTGGCCTGGGCCAGGTTCATCGCCGGCGACCCGATGAAGGTGGCCACAAACAGGTTCTCGGGGGCGTCGAACAACATCTGGGGGGTGTCGACCTGCATCAGTTCCCCATCCTTGAGCACCGCCACCCGCGACCCCAACGTCATGGCCTCGATCTGGTCATGGGTCACATAGATGGTGGTCACCCCCAGCCGCTCATGCAACGACGCCAACTGGGCCCGCATGCTCACCCGCAGCTTGGCGTCCAGATTCGACAGCGGCTCGTCCATCAGATACGCCTGGGGGTTCCGGACGATCGCCCGGCCCATGGCCACCCGCTGGCGCTGCCCACCCGACAGGGCGGCCGGCTTGCGCTTGAGGAACGGCTCCAAGGCCAGCATCTTGGCCGCCTCGGCGACCCGCTTCTTCTGCTCCTCCTTGGGGGTCTTCCTGAGCTGCAGGCCGAAGGCCAGGTTGTCCTCCACCGTCATGTGGGGGTACAGGGCGTAGTTCTGGAACACCATGGCGATGTCGCGGTCCTTGGGCGGCATGTCGTTGACCACCCGGTCCCCGATCCGGATCTCGCCCTCGGTGACGTCCTCCAGCCCGGCCACCATCCGCAGGGCGGTGGACTTGCCACAGCCGGAGGGGCCGACAAACACCATGAAGTCGCCATCGGCGATATTCAACGACAACGCGTTCACCGCCCGCACGTTGCCGCCATACACCTTCGACACATCCTGCAGCTCGATGCGCGCCATGCGTCGCTCTCCCTCCACCCGGGTCGGGCCAACCTGTCAACACGGGCGGTCGAGCCGCCCGCTGACCTGCGCAAACCTTACCCGACGAATCCAATCAGAAACGCCGTCCGGGGGCGTCCCTGCCGACCTTGGCATAGCGTAGCCGTCCATGATGTTCGATTCCAGCGGCAGCATGTCAGCAGGTCGAGCTGGACCGCTACACTCCGCGCTCATGAGCCGCCGAATCGGGGTGATGGGTGGGACGTTCGACCCCATCCACCATGGACATCTGGTTGCCGCCGAGGAGGCCCGCTGGCAGTTCGAGCTCGACCGGGTGGTGTTCGTGCCGACGGGCCTGCCCTGGCAGAAGCCGGTCGGGGTGAGCCCGGCCGAGGACCGCTACCTGATGACGGTCATCGCCACCGCCTCCAACCCGGCCTTCACCGTCAGCCGCCTGGAGATCGACCACCAGGGGCCCACCTACACCGTGGACACCCTGCGCCGGCTCCGGGCTCGGCTCCCCGATGGCACCCGCCTGTTCTTCATCACCGGGGCCGACGCGGTGCTGCAGATCCTCACCTGGAAGGAGCCGGACCAGGTGCTCGCCCAGGCCGAGTTCATCGCCGCCACCCGGCCCGACTTCGATCTCGACAGCCTCGTCAGCCAGGTGCCCGGCGCGACCGGCCGGGTCCACCGCATGGAGATCCCGGCCCTGGCCATCTCCTCCCACGACATCCGGGCCCGGGTCGCCCGCGGCGCCCCCGTCCAGTACCTGGTTCCCGACGGCGTCGCCCGCTACATCCAGAAACATGCCCTCTACCGCAGCCCAGCCGGCACCGACCCGCCCGACCCGCCGATGTCCGGCCACCGAAACCAGTGAGATTTCCCGGGTGCGCGCCGCTCTCCGGCTCGGTACCGTAGTGGTGTCCGACCGCGCCGACCTCCAGGAGCTCGCCCCTGCCGACCAGCCTCGACTTCGCACTCACTGCCGCATCGGCGGCCTCCTCCAAGCAGGCCCGCGACGTCATTGTCCTGGACGTCTCGGAGCCGCTGGTCATCTCCGACTACTTCGTCATCTGCTCGGGCAACAGCGACCGCCAGGTCCGCGCCATCGCCGAAGAGGTCGAGCGCGCCTGCCGGGCCGAGGGAGCCCGACCCCTGCGCCGCGAGGGAGAACGCGACGCGCGCTGGGTCCTCCTCGACTTCGTCGACTTCGTGGTCCACGTCTTCCTCGAGGAGGAGCGGGTCTACTACGACCTCGAACGCCTCTGGCGCGACGCCCCGGTGGTCGCCCGCAGCGACGAGGTCGGCAGCCTGGTAACCGCCTGATTTCTCCCAGTTTGCCCAGCCGGTCCTCCCCGGCGCAGACTACCCTGCCAGTCGTCCGGTCGGGGGGTAAAGGAGCCGCGCGCCGTGGTTCGCCGCAGATTCAGCCTTCTCGGCCTCATCTACATCCTGGTCGGGATCTACGTCGCCTTCGCCTACGACTACATCGGCGTCCGCCTGATCAAGCTCGTCCTCTCCGCCCTCCTGGCCATCTTCCTCTGGCCGCTGGTCCTCCTTGGGGTCGATCTCCACATCCGCTGAACCTTTGCGAGCCGGCCGGGTCGCTCGCTATAGTCACCACCTTCAGGGGCTGTAGCTCAGCTGGCAGAGCACTTGCATGGCATGCAAGGGGTCAGGGGTTCAAATCCCCTCAGCTCCACCACCACGAACCCGCAGGTCAGCATCACTGTGCGGCCATCCCCTTGCCACCGGCTGAGCCAGTGTCATCCTCCTGGGGCCGCACCGGGGCCGCGAGCGCCTTGAGCGCGCCGGCCAAGCACTCGTCAACAGCGGCCAGGACCCGAGCCCGCATCTCGGGCGTCAAGTGCCGGTAGACCGCACCGATGGCGCTCCCACGAGCCTCCCCGCCGCCAGCTCGGGCGGCCCGGTGGCCCATCAGCTCATCGATCACCCGGACCGGGACACCGGCATCCTCCAGCCAGGTCGCGAAGGTGTGCCGCAGGTCATGCGGCCCATGCAGGTCCAAGCCCTCCAGGCCGGCCCGGCTCACCGCCAGCCGATAGGCGCGCCGGTAGTTCCGGACCGACAGCGGAGAGCGATCACCCCGCCTGAACCCGTGACTGCCCCCAGGACCACAGAACACCAGCCCATCGGGCGGGCAACCCTGCAGGCGCCGCCGGACCGCCTCGACCACGAGGGCGGCCATCGGCACCGGGCGGATGCTGGTGTCGCTCTTGGGCCGGGCCTTGTAGCCGGACCCGAACCGGCCGGCGTCATAGCGGACCTCGACGACTTCCAGCCGGCTCA
>DATHIG010000533.1:0-2665 GCA_035490035.1 Actinomycetes bacterium | reverse complement strand
GGTGGCGGTGTCCGGGTCCTTGTCGGGGGCGAGCAGGCCGCCGCAGGTCGGGCAGGGCTGGGACAGCGGCGCCTGCCAGAGCGCGAAGTCGCAGTCGGGGTAGCGGTTGCAGCTGTAGAAGGTCTTGCCGCGCTTGGTCCGCTTGGAGACGACCTCGCCCTGGCCGCACTTGGGGCAGGTCCCGTAGGCCTGCTCGCCCAGGTTCTTGATGCCGCGGCATTTCGGGTAGTCGGAGCAGCCGAGGAACGGGCCGAAGCGGCCGCTGCGCTTGATCATCGGCTTGCCGCACTTGGGGCAGGGAACGTCGGTGATCTCGGGCTCGGCCTGCTCGGCGGCCTGCTCGGCCGACTTGTTGGCGTTGCGCCGGTACTTGCAGTCGGGGTAGCGGCTGCAGGACAGGAACCAGCCGTACCGGCCCCACTTGCGGACCAGCTTGGCGCCGGTCTCCTCGCCGCACTCGGGGCAGACCTCGTCGGTCGCCTCCTCGGGCCGTGAGACCTTCTCCTGGCGCTCGGCGATGGTGCCCTCGACCTCCTCGAAGAAGGTCTTGACGATCGGCTCCCACGGCTTGGCGCCGCTGGCGATGCGGTCCAGGTCCTCTTCCATCTCGGCGGTGAACCCGAGGTCGATGACCTTGGGGAACACGTCGGCGAGCAGGTCGGTGACCACGATGCCGACGTCCTCCGGATGGAAGCGCTTGCGGTCCAGCCTGACGTACTTGCGGTCCATCAGGGTCGAGATGGTTGGCGAGTAGGTCGAGGGACGGCCGATGCCGTGCTCCTCCAGCGCCTTGACCAGGCTGGCCTCGGTGTAGCGAGGCGGCGGCTCGGTGAAGTGCTGCTCGGGGGTGAGCTCGACCAGGCGCAGCACCTGGCCGGCCTCGAGCTCGGGCAGGGTGCCGGTGTCCTCCTCCACGTCGTCGTCGCGACCCTCGAGGTAGACGCGGACGAAGCCGTCGAACCGCAGCACCGACCCGGTGGCCCGGAAGGTGAGCTCGCCGGCCCTGATGTCGACGCTGGTCTGGTCGTACAGGGCCTGGGCCATCTGCGAGGCAACGGCCCGCTTCCAGATCAGGTCGTAGAGCTTGCGTTGGGCCGGGTCGAGGTGGCTTGCCACCGACTCGGGGGTGCGGGCGACCGCGGTCGGCCGGATCCCCTCGTGCGCCTCCTGGGCCTGCTTGGCCTTGGCCTTGTACTGGGTGCGCTTGACGTACTGGCTGCCGTAGCGCTCCGCGACCAGGCTGGCGATGTCGTCCTGGGCGGTCTGGGAGAGCGCGGGAGAGTCGGTTCGCATGTAGGTGATCAGCCCGATCGAGCCCTCCCCTGGCAGCTCGACCCCCTCGTAGAGCTGCTGGGCCACGGCCATCGTCCGCTTGGACGAGAAGCCGAGCTTGCGGGAGGCCTCCTGCTGCAGGGTGGAGGTGATGAACGGAGGCGCGGCGCTGCGCTTGCGCTCGGTCTTGTTGACCTCGGCGACCGTCCAGGTGGCGGCCCGTGCGCCCTCGGCGGCGGCGGCGGCCGAGCCCTCGTCGCCGAGGACGAACTTCTGCTTCTCGCCGACCGGGTAGCGGGCGTGGACCGCCTCGTCGGCGTCGGTGGCCAGGTCGGCCTCGAGGCTCCAGTACTCGCGGGCCTGGAAGGCGTCGATCTCGCGCTCGCGGTCGACGATCATCCTGAGGGCGGCCGACTGGACCCGACCGGCCGAAAGGCCGGCCCGGACCTTGCGCCAGAGCACCGGCGACAGCTTGTAGCCGACGATCCGGTCGACCACCCGGCGCGCCTGCTGGGCGTCGACCAGGCGGCCGTCGATGTCGCGCGGGTCGGCGAAGGCCCGCCGGACCGCGTCGGCGGTGATCTCGGTGAAGCTGACCCTGCGGGTCGAGGACGCGGACAGCTTGGCCGCCTCGGCGATGTGCCAGGCGATCGCCTCGCCCTCGCGGTCGGGGTCGGTTGCGAGGAATACCAGATCGGCCGACTTGGCGGCCTTGCGGATGCTGGAGACGACCCTCTTGCCCTTCTGGGTCACTTCGTAGGTGACCGAGACGCCGCCGTCGATGTCCACGGCAAAGTCGGACTTGGGAAGGTCACGGACGTGGCCCATGGAGGCCACGACGTCGTAGTCCTTCCCCAGGTACTTGCCGATGGTCCTCGCCTTGGCGGGCGACTCGACCACGACCAGGTTGCGTGACAATGGAAATCCTTCGTTCGTTGTAGGGGGAGCGGGCGGAACGGCGTAGTGTTGCCGGCTCGCCGCCCGTTCTGTCAAGGCCGAACCAGCGTCTCCTTATTCCCGACCGACGTCCACCCGGCCGTCCACAGCCCACCGTCGGGATCAGCTTGACCATGGCACCGGCGCTCTCGCGGGGCGGTGGCGGGAGCCGGAGCTCTCCCCAGATGGATCGAGGACTGCGGTGGTCGGGCGGTCCGCTCAAGAGACCGAACGCTGGCTGGGACGGGGGTCGGGCTGGTTCGGGAGCGTCGCTTCGTCCTCGGGCGTGGCCAGGGCGACCCCGCCCATGCGGCTCGACCGCCGCAACGCCCAGGCAAGGATGGCGATGGCCACCAGCGCCACCAGGAGCCGCAGGACGGTCTCGTCGCCGAGGGCGACGACGGTGGGGGCGATCAGCACGGCGACCAGGTTCATCACCTTGATGAGCGGGTTCAGG
>DATHIG010000532.1:0-7711 GCA_035490035.1 Actinomycetes bacterium | reverse complement strand
TCCCACGGCCGCCACGGCGGGCGGGGTGATCGCCCCGATTCACCGGCCCCGGTTGCCGGTGCCTTCCTGTACGAGCTCCACCAGGACGCCCTGCATGGATTTTGGGTGGAGGAAGGCGATCGTGGTGCCGCCGGAGCCGATGCGGGGGGCCGGGGCGATCACCTCGACGCCCTGGGTGCGGAGGTCGGCGATGGCGGCGGCGACGTCGGGCACGGCGTAGCCGATGTGGTGGACGCCTTCGCCGCGGTTGGCGAGGAAGCGGCCGACCGGGGTGTCGGGGGAGAGGGGGGCGACCAGCTGGACGAAGGCGTCGCCGCTGCGCAGCAGCAGCTCGTGGACGCCCTGGTCCTCGATCACCTCCTCATGGGTGACCTCCAGGCCGAGCACCTGTTCGTAGAGGGCGCGGGCCGCGCCCAGGTCGGTGACGGCGATGCCGACATGATCCAGGCGTCCAAGCTGCACGGCGGGTCCTTTCCGGTGCTGTCAGGCGTCCAGGCCGAGGAGCCAGTCGGTGGCGGTGTGGTCGAGGGCCCAGCCGGCGGCGGCCGCGGTCCGGTCGGCCGCCCCCCCGGCCTGGGTGAACAGCCACAGCGGCCGGCCGGACGGGACCAGCCCGGGGGCCAGCTCGAGCATGCGCCGCCCCAGGCCCAGCCCCTGGGCCGAGGCCTGCACCGCGAAATGGCACAGCTGGGTGGTGGTGCCGGAGTCGAACAGCAGCAGGATCCCGCCGCCGTCGCCGGTCCGGTAGGGGCGGCTGCGCGGGTCCCGGAAGCGGCGCCGGTAGGCCTCCTCGCGGCCGCCGGTCTTGTCGGCGTTGCCCCAGGCCGACTTCCAGATGTCGAGGAACCCGTCGAAGTCGTCCCCGCCCAGCTCGCGCAGTCCCGGCGCGCCGGTCCCGGTGCCGGCGGTGCGCCGGTAGGCCTGGGTCTCGATCTGCCGGAAGCCGAGCCCGGCCAGGTCGTCGGCCAACCCGGGCCGGGACGACGGCGAGGCCAGCACGTGGACGTAGTCGCGCCCGGCGGCCCGGAAGGCGGCCTCGGCCCCGTCGGCGTCGAAGGCCCGCCGGACGCCGAAGGCGTAGTTGTAGACGAACAGCGGGTCGATCGGGCAGGTCACGACCTTGCCCGCGGCGAGCTGGACCACGCCGCCGCCGCCGATGGTGGACAGGTTCAGGTGGTTCTGCTCGCTGGCATGCACGAACCCGAGACTCACGCAGGCCAGCGTACCCCGGGCGGTAGACTCGGCCCAGCGCACCCGAAGGGGGACATGCATGTTCGAGCGGACGCAGCCAGTCATCTGTGCCGGAGCCCGGACGCCGATCGGCCGTTTCGGCGGTACGCTCGCCTCGCTGCCAGCGGTCGAGCTGGGCGGGCAGGCCATCGGGGCCGCCCTCCAGCGGGCCGGGGTCGCCGGCGACGCGGTCGAGCATGTGGTCATGGGCCATGTGCTCCAGGCCGGGCAGGGCCAGATCACGGCCAGGCAGGCCGCGGTCAGGGCCGGCATCCCCATGACCGTGCCCGCGCTCACGGTCAACAAGGTCTGCCTCTCCGGGCTCAACGCCATCGCCACCGCCGCCCAGTACGTCGAGCTCGGTCAGGCGGCGCTGCTGGTCGCGGGGGGTATGGAGTCGATGAGCGGCGCCCCCTTCCTGCTCCCCAAGGCCCGGTTCGGGGCTCGCATGGGCGACGCCGAGCTGGTCGACTCGATGATCGGTGACGGGCTCTGGGACGCCTTCGACGACGCCCACATGGGCGGCCTGTCCGACCAGGTCAACCAGCGGCTCGGGATCGACCGGGCGACCCAGGACGAGTGGTCGGCCCGCTCCCACGAGCGGGCGGCGGAGGCGGCCAAGAACGGCGCCCTCGGCGAGGAGATCAGCCCCGTCGTGGTGCTCCAGCGCAAGGGCGAGCCGTACTCCGTCGACCAGGACGAGGGCATCCGACCCGGCACCACCGCCGAGTCCCTGGCCAGGCTGCGCCCCGCGTTCTCTCCTGAGGGCACCATCACCGCCGGCAACGCCTCCCAGCTCTCGGACGGCGCCGCCGCCGTCGTGGTCACCTCCCGGGAGCGGGCGGCCGCCGACGGCCTGCCCGTGCTGGCCTCGATCATCGCCTACGGGACGGTTGCCGGCCCCGACACCAGCCTGCACTCCCAGCCGTCGCGGGCCATCGCCGACGCCTGCCGCCGGGCCGGGGTGGCGGTCGGCGACCTTGACCTGGTCGAGATCAACGAGGCGTTCGCCGCGGTGGCGCTGCGCTCGACCCGGGAGCTGGAGCTGGACGAGGGCATCGTCAACGTCAACGGCGGAGCCGTCGCCCTCGGCCACCCGATCGGGGCCAGCGGCGCCCGGGTGGTGCTGACCCTGGCCATGGAGCTGCGCCGGCGAGGCGGCGGCCTCGGCGCGGCCGCCCTGTGCGGCGGCGGCGGCCAGGGAGACGCCCTGCTGGTCCGGGTCGAGGCTTGACCCTCGGAGGCCTCCGTGGAACCGGAGGAGAGCGCCCGGGTGCATCAGGGCTGATCTACCTGCTTGAGCGGTTGCGGGCCGGCGACCAGCGGGCCGTGGCCAGGCTGATCTCCTGGGTCGAGGACGGCGACCGAGAGCAGCTCAGGGACGCCGCCGAGGCGCTGAACCCGGCCACCGGGCGGGCCCAGGTGGTCGGGCTCACCGGGTCGCCCGGGGTCGGCAAATCGACCCTGGCCGGCGCCCTGGTCGCCGGCTACCGCCGGCAGGGGCTGACCGTCGGGGTGCTGGCCGTTGACCCGTCCTCGCCGTTCACCGGCGGGGCCCTGCTCGGCGACCGGGTGCGGATGCAGCACCACGCCCTCGACGACGGGGTCTTCATCCGCTCGATGGCGACACGGGGGGAGCTTGGCGGCCTCGCCTGGGCGACCCCGCAGGCGGTGCGGGTGCTCGACGCCGCCGGCTGCGACGTCGTCCTGGTCGAGACCGTCGGGGTCGGCCAGGCCGAGGTCGAGGTGGCCGGGCTGGCCGACACCACCGTGGTCGTGCTGGCTCCCGGCTTCGGCGACGCCGTGCAGGTCGCCAAGGCCGGCATCCTCGAGGTGGCCGACGTGTTCGTGGTCAACAAGGCCGACCGGGACGGGGCCGAGGTGGTCGCCCGCGACCTGCGCCAGATGCTCCACCTGGGCGAGGCCAGGCCGTGGCAGGTGCCGGTGGTCATGACCGTCGCCGAGCGGGGCGGCGGGGTCGACCAGCTGGCCCAGGCCATCGCCGCCCACCGCGGCCAGCTGGAGTCCAGCGGCGAGCTGGAGCACCGCCGGCGGCGGCGGGCCGCGCGCGAGATCGAGGAGGTCGCCCTGGCCGACCTCCGGGTCGAGCTCGGCGAGCTCGGCCGCGGCGAGGCCCTTGACAGCCTCGCCGCGCAGGTCGCCGCCGGCAAGCTCGGCCCCTACACCGCCGCCGACCAGCTCCTGGCCGGGGTCCGCGGCGGCGGGCGCTGACGACCGACGCCGTCAGGTGGCGGAGGCCGATGGCTCAGCTGGCCGCGGCCGGCCCGGCCGCTGCGGCATCGGCGTGGCGCTTCTCCTCGGCGAGCTCGTCGAGCACCCGCAGCAGCTCGGTGACGTCCAGCGGCTTGGTCAGGAAGTCCCGCGCCCCCGCCTCCACCAGTCGGGCGGTGAGGCCCGGCCGGACGTCGGCGCTGAGGATGACGACCGGGATCCCGGCGGTCCGCTCGTCGGCGCGCAGCCGGGTGAGCACCTCGTCGCCGGGGAGGTCGGGCAGGTGCAGGTCGAGGAGCACCAGGTCCGGGCGGTGCTCGCGGGCCAGCTCGAGGCCGAGCATGGGCCGCATGGCCGAGATCAGCGAGACCCCACGGCGGCTCACGACCCGTTCGACGAGCTCCAGGTTGGACGGGTTGTCCTCGATGTAGAGCACGCAGAGCGGAGGGCCCTGCTGCTCGGCCTGGGGCTGGCCGGCGGGGGCTTCCGGTGGCGCCTGCTCGTCCAGCCCGGCGGGACGCGCGGCGACCGGCAGCTCGATCGAGAAGGTGCTGCCCTGCTCGGTGGTGGTCGCCACCTCGAGGGTGCCGCCCATCGCCTCGGCCAGGCGCTGCGAAAGGGGGAGGCCGAGCCCGGTCCCCTCGATGCCTCGCTGTTCGCTCCCGAGCCGCTCGAAGGGGACGAAGAGGCGCTCCAGCGCCTCCGGGTCGATCCCGGTGCCGGTGTCGATCACCTCGATGCGGAGCCGCCCGCCGGCCACCTGCTGGCAGGCCAGGCGCACGCTGCCGCCCTCACGGTTGTACTTGATCGCGTTGGACAGGAGGTTCAGCAGGATCTGCTTGAGGCGCTGGCGGTCGCCGAAGACGTATTCGGCGCAGGCGGTGGCGGAGTCGGTGGCCAGCAGGACCCGGTGCTGGTCGGCCAGCGGCCGCATCAGCATCACGGCCTCTCCGGCCACGTCGGCCAGCGCGACCGGCTCCACCGACAGGGGCAGCCGCCCGGCCTCGATGGCGGCGATGTCCAGCACCTCGTTGATGAGGGCCAGCAGGTGCCGTGACGCCGACAGGATATGGCCGAGGCTGTCGCGCTGCTCGTCGCGCAGCTCGTCCATCTCCAGCAGCTGGGCGAAGCCGAGGATGGCGTTGAGCGGCGTCCGCAGCTCGTGGCTCATCCGCGACAGGTACTCGCTCTTGGCCTGGTTGGCGCGGTCGGCCGACTCCTTGGCCTGCTCCAGCTCCTGCTCGGCCAGCTTGCGCTCGCTGATGTCGTGGACCACCAGCGACATCCCGACCACGGCGGCGGCCCGGTTGCGCAGCGGGGCGGCGGTGAGCTCCACCTCGATGGCGGCGCCGTCCTGGCCCCGGTGGCAGGTCTCCAGCCGGACGCGATCGCCCCGGCTGACCCGAAGCAGGAGCTGGGCGAGCTCGTCGGGGCGGTCGGAGGCCACCACCTCGGGCAGGGGACGTCCGACGACCTCGGCGGCCCGCCGGCCGTAGGTGGCCTCGGCGGCCGGGTTCCAGCTCCTGACCGTGCCGTCAAGGCCGGTGCCGATGATGGCGTCGGCGGACGCGTCGGCGACCGCGGCCAGCTCCGAGTCGCGCTCGGCGGCGCGCACCCGCTCGAGGGCCAGCTCGGTCAGGCCGCCCAGCGCCTGGAGCAGCTCCAGCTCCTGCCGGCCGAACACGGGACTGTAGGCGCTGGTCCAGACCACCAGCGTCCCCGACGACAACGGCAGCCGCACCGCGGCCTGCGGCTCCATGGTCCCCTCGTCGAGGCCGGGGGTCTGTCCGTGCGACCCGACCAGCCTGCCCGAACCGTCCAGCAGGGCGGCGCCGCGCCCCCCGACCATGGTGACGACGTGGGGGAGCAGGCAGGCGGCGACGTCCTCGACCTGGCCGGCGGCCTTGAGATCGTCCATGGCACGCCGCAGCGTCTCCTGCTCCGACTGCCGCCAGACGCTGCGCAGCGGCGCCGGAGGCGTGAAGGCGAGGTAGAACAGCAGCGCGCTGGCGAGCGTGATGGCCTGGGTCGCCAGCTCCAGCGGTCCTTGGTCGCCCGAGGGTGCGACCGAGCCGACGACGATCACCAGGTTGAGGCCGGTGGCGGCCAGGCTGAGCCCGCGCATCCGCCGGCGGGCGACGGTCGGCTGGCCGCGGCCCGCCCGCCACAGCTTGGCCGCCACCACCACCGAGGCGACCGTCCACTGCAGCAGGACCGCGGCCAGGTAGGCGCTGAGCCAGCCGGGCCGGGGCTCGCCCTGCTGGGGCAGGTTGGATGGCAGCAGCAGCGTCGCCGCCAGGACGGCCCCGGTCAGCAGGCCGACCGCGCGCTCGGTGCGGGCGGACGCCGGACTGAGCGAGGCGGTGAACCGGAACAGCAGGTAGGGGAAGAGCAACAGGACCGCCAGCAGCAGCTTGGTCGCCCAGATGGACGGCTCGCCGGCGGAGCCGGCCGAGATCGCCAGGCCTACCAGCACGACCCCGGCCAGGACCCCGAAGGTCGCGGCCAGCCAGGCCGCGGCTCGGCCGCCCTGCCGCCGCCACTGGATGTAGCAGACCCCGGCCAGGCCGACGAACAGCGCGTCGTTGAGGTACTCCATCAGCGCGAGGAGCTTCACCGTACGAACTCCTCCTCCAGTCGGGAGCGCACGTCTCGGGCAGCGGCGGCTGCGCCGGTGCCGGAATCGCCGAGCTCACTCGGGTGTGGTGTTGTTGCTATCGGCTGCGTGGGTGGCCCGCTTGACCTGCTCGGCGCCGGCCACCCGATGCGGGGTGGTCCGCGGCTATCGATCCCGCGCGCGGCGACCGGCCTCGGCGGGGGAGACGACCTGGTCGCCGATGACCACCGAGGTGACCGCATCCAGCGGGACGGCCTCGAACCCGGGGCCGGCCAGGGCGGCGAACACCTCGGCCGGGACCAGCTTGATGGCCGTCGCGACCACCAGGGTCGGCAGGCGGGCGGCCAGCTCGCCGGTGCCGGCGGCGTTGAGGAACGCCGCCGGCCCGATCCCGTCCGTCCCGACCAGCGCGACCACCGGGTCGGCCGGTGCGGCGGCCGGAGCAAGGCTGGCCAGGACCTGCTCGACCAGGGAGCTGTGCGACACCGTGGCCACGGCGCCCGGCCGCCCCGCCAGGTGCCGGCGCAGCCAGCCGGCCGCGGCGGCGACGGCCGCCCCGGCGTCCTGGTCGAGGCGGCGGCGCAGCTCGCGGAGGGCGGCCGGCGGGTCCGGGCCGCGTGCCGCCTCCGCCAGGTGCCACAGCGGGGCCATCGCCGGCTGGCCGGCCAGCAGCACCGCCACCGCCTCCTCGAGCAGGGACCGGTCGCCGGCCACCTCGAGCAGGCCGTCGATGGCCCTTGCCGCCACCTCGGTGGCTCCGCCCCGCCGGTCATGGGCCGCCGCCAGGACCGCGGCGGGCAGCCGTCGGACCTCCATGGTCGCGATAGGCTACGCTCGTCAACCCCTCGGCGCCCCCCAGCGCCCTCGGCCGCGGAGTCCCCCCATGAGCAGACGTGTCCTGGTCCTCCTTGTCGCCCTCGGCCTGCTGGCGACCGTCGTGGGCGTGGCCGGGGGCCTGATGCTGGGCCGCGACCCCGGCCCGGCCCCGGCCGCGGCCGGCCCGACCACCCTGCCCGAGACGACCGCGCCGGTCACCTCCGAGCCGGCCTCGTCGACCTCGTCGACCGGCTCGTCGACGACCAGCAGCACCGCCGGCCTGACCCTCAAGGCCCGGGTGGTGCAGCGCCTGGAGGACGGCGTGGTGGTCCGCTACGACGCCTCCGAGGCGGTCACGGCCGTGCTCGCCTGGGGGTTCGGCGGACCGAGCGGGCACCAGCTGCGGTTCCCCGGCCCGGCCGCCCAGGGCACGCTCAAGCTCGCCCTTGACAGGACGACCAGGGCGGTCTCGATGCGGGTGACCGGCCAGTCGGCCGACGGCCGGGCCGGGTCCAGCGACACCCTGACCGCCCGGCGGCTGGTCCGGCGGGTCGTGCTCGAGGTCCAGGCGCTCTCGCTCGACATCCCCCGAGGGACCGGCGGCATCGCCACCGGCTTCCGCGGCACGACCTACACGCCGCTCGGGCCGGCCACGGACGGGCCGACCGCCTCCTCCGAGCCGTACGCCTTCCCCTCGACCGTGCTCGGCGCCGGGGAGCGCTCCTCGCCGCTGGCCCTGCGGTTCTTCCACCAGGTCCGGCCCGACCCGCGGCGCACCCAGGTGATCAACCTGGCCATCCCCCTGCCGCGCACCGG
>DATHIG010000531.1:0-5927 GCA_035490035.1 Actinomycetes bacterium | reverse complement strand
GCGACCCGCTCGACCTGGCTGCCCACGTCCACCGGCGGGGCGGTGACCAGCCGGGCCGTGCGCAGCCCGCCGATCCAGCTCGGGTCGTTGGCCGGGTCGCGCAGGTAGGCGGCAACGACTTCGCGCGGCCGGCCGATGGCGATCACGGCGGTGGTGTCGATGGCCACGTGGCCTCCTTCGGTCGGGCCGGGGCGGGCTCCGGGTCGCGGCCGGCCACCACGGCGGCCAGGCGGGGTCGAGCAATCAGACCTGCCGAGCCCTGGTCCGGCTAGCCCTCCAGGCGCTCCAGGCGGGTGTGGACCTCGTAGCGGTCGCCCCGGTAGAGGGAGCGGACATACTCAACCGTCGTGCCGCCCTGGTCGCGGGTGACCCGCTGGAACAGCAGGGCCGGCTGGTCGTCGGCCACCTGGAGCAACGCCGCCTCGTCGCTGGCCAGCCGGACGACGCTGGCCCACTGGTCGGCGTCGGCCATCCGGACCCCCCACTCGCGCTCCAGCAGCTGGTAGAGGGAGGCGTCGGTCAGGTCGGCCGCCTCCAGGCCGGGGAGCCGCTGGGCCGGGAGATGGGTGCGCTCAAGCGCCATCGGCTCACCGTCGGCGGTCCGGACCCGCTCCAGGTGCACCACCGGGCTGCCGGGGACCAGGGCGAGGTGGCGGGCCACGACCTCGCTGGCCGGCACCACCGCCTGGCTGAGCACCACCGAGCCCGGAGTCATGCCCCGGGCGTGCATGTCCTCGGTGAACGAGGTCAGGGTGAGCGGCTGGCGGAACTTCGGCTCGGCCACGAAGCTGCCGCTGCCGTGGACCCGGTAGACCAGGCCGCGGGAGACCAGGCCCTCGACCGCCTGGGTGACGGTCGCCCTGGCCACCCCGTAGCGTTCGGCCAGCAGCCGCTCGGACGGCAGCAGCGCGCCCGGCTGGAGGGCGGCGATCACCCCCTCCAGGATCTCCTGGAGCTGCTCACCCTTTGGCCGCCGGTACGAAAGCGTCCGGGGGAGTGCCTCGACCGGGGCACCACGTCGACGTGCCGTCATGGCGACAAGTCTAGCGCAACCGCTTGACAAGTGGACTAGGCCACTTTACCGTCCCCTCACAGGGTCGGCCGACAACAAGGAGGACGCGGGTGTTCGACCGCTACTTCCAGGCCGCCGAGCACAACGCCGCTCCGCTGCAGCCCTCGCGCGGCCGGAGACGGCAGCCGCCGGCCGGCACGGCGGGCACAGCAGGAGCCTCGGGCGGTAGGACGGAGCGCCAGTGAGCGACGCGCGGCTGCTGGTCACCGGGGCGCGGGTCCTCACGCCGGGCGGGGAGTGGCCGCGGGGCTGGATCGCCGTGCGGGGCCGCCGGATCGCGGCCATGGGCCAGGGCGAGCCTCCGCCCGGCACAGGGGCCGGCGCCGACGTGCTGGCCGCCGACGGCCTGGTCGCCATGCCCGGCTTCGTCGACCTGCACGCCCACGGCGCGGTCGGGGTGGACGTCATGGACGCCGACCCCGACGGGCTGCGCCGCATGGCCCGTTTCTTCGCCAGGCACGGCGTCACCGCCTGGCTGCCGACCACCATGACCGCCGCCGGTCCCGACCTCGAGCGCGCCCTCGAGGCCGTGCGCACGGTCGCCGGCCCGGTCGACGGGGGCGCCACCGTCCTCGGTGCCTACCTGGAAGGCCCCTACCTCAGCCCGGCCCGCCTCGGCGCCCAGGACGGCTCGCTGGTCCGCGTGGCCGACCGGGTCGAAGCGGCCCGGCTGCTGGATCCCGGCGTGGTCCGGGTCCTGGCCGTCGCGCCCGAGATCGAGGGCAACCGCTGGCTGGTGGGGGAGGCGGCGGCGAGCGGCGTGACCGTGTCCGCCGGTCACACCGACGCCACCTACGACCAGGCGCGCCAGGCCGTCCAGGACGGCGTCCGCCACGTCACCCACGCCTTCAACGCCATGCGGCCCCTCGGCCACCGCGAGCCAGGGATGCTCGGGGCGGCCCTCACCCTCCCCGAGCTCCGCTGCGAGCTGGTCGCCGACAACGTCCACGTCCACCCGGCCGCCATGCGGCTGCTGCTCCAGGCCAAGGGCGCCGGCGGCGTCGTCCTGGTCAGCGACGCCGTGCGGGCCACCGGCCTGCCTGACGGGGCCTACACGGTCGGCGACCGCCCGGCTATCCACATGGACGGCGCCATCCGCCTGGCCGACGGGACCCTGGCCGGCAGCGTCCTCACCCTCGACCGGGCGCTGGGCAACCTCCAGGCCGCCAGCGGCCGCCCGCTGGCCGAGCTGTGGCCGGCGGCCAGCCGCAACGCCGCCCAGGCGATCGGGGTCGACGACGCCAAGGGCAGCCTCGAGCCGGGCAAGGACGCCGACCTGGTGCTGCTCGACCCGGCGCTGCGGGTGGTGGTCACCGTGGCCGAAGGCTCCATCGTCCACGGCCCTGACCATGGCACAGGCGCTCGTGGGGGGCGGTGGGGGGAGCGAGCTCCCCCCACATGGACCGAGGACCCAGGTTCCCATCGCCACCAGCAGTCTCAAGAGTCCACCAGCTAGGAGGAGGACGTCCATGCCCCACCGACACCGCATCACCGCCGCACTCGCCATCGCCCTCGCGCTCGTGCTCGGGGTGGCGGCCTGCGGCGGGTCCGACTCGGGCGACCAGCCCGAGGCCCAGAGCGGCCCCCGCACCCTCACCATCTGGCTGATGACCGGCAGCGCCCCGCCGGCGGTCGTCGACGCCGTCAACGCCGAGTGGAAGACGGCCCACCCCAATGACACCGTCAAGGTCGAGCTGCAGCAGTGGAACAACATCACCACCAAGCTCGACGCCGCCTTCGCCGGGTCCAACCCGCCGGACGTGGTCGAGCTCGGCAACACCCTGGTCTCCAAGTACGCCGCCGCCGGCGCGCTCCAGGACCTGACCGGCAGCCGTGAGCAGTTCGAGAACAACCAGGCCTGGCTGCAGTCGCTCACCGAGTCCTGCACCCTGGACGGCAAGCTCGTCTGCGCTCCCTACCTGGCCGGCAGCCGGGCCGTCATCTACCGCAAGAGCATGTTCGCCAAGGCCGGCATCACCGCGCCCCCGGCGAGCCTCGACGAGCTCCAGGCGGCCGCCGAGAAGCTGACCCAGACCTTCGGCAGCGACAAGCGGTTCTCGGCCTTCTACTTCCCCGGCAAGTACTGGTACGCGGCGCTCCCGTTCGTCTGGGACCACGGCGGCGAGGTCGCCGTCCAGGACGGCGGCCAGTGGCGCGGCGCCCTGGACAGCCCCGAGTCGCAGGCCGGCCTGACCGCGCTCAAGCGGCTGGTGGACTGCTGCTCCCGGGCCGACAAGCAGGGTGACGAGCTCAAGCAGGACCAGGCCTTCGCCCAGGGCCACATCGCCATGATCGTGGCCAACGGCTGGGAGAAGGGCGTCATCCTCGACCCCAAGCAGGGCAACCCCAAGCTCGAGAAGGACCTGGCCGCCTTCCCGCTGCCCAGCCGCACCTCTGGCCAGACGGCGCCGGTGTTCCTCGGCGGCTCCGACCTCGGGATCGCCGCCAAGAGCAAGAACCAGGACCTGGCCCTTGACTGGGTCAAATCCCTGGCCGGCACCAAGTTCCAGACCCAGATGGCCACCGTCGGCGGGGTCATCCCCAACTCCACCACCCTGCTCGACCTGCACGCCAAGGACCCGTACCTGTCGGTGTTCGACGCCACGGCCAAGAACAGCCGCTTCACCCCGACCTCGCCCAACTGGGCCAACGTCGAGGCGGCCAACATCCTGCCCGACATGCTGGTGTCGATCTTCACCGACCGCGCCACCATCGCCGACGCCACCAAGAAGGCCAGCACCCAGATCACCGACACGCTGAACTCCGGCTCCTAGCCGGAGGGACGGAGCCGTTGGTGCCAACTGTCAAGCCCGATCCAGTCGGGGGGGAGCTCCCTCCCCCCCGAACCCCCCCGACGGCGCCAGCCTCGTCGCCGCGGCCGGCCGCACCGCCCCAGCGCCCCGACCCGCGGCGGCCGGGGGCGAGGCGGCGCCGGCTGCGGCCGCTGGTGCCCTACGCCCTGCTCGCTCCCAGCCTGCTGGTGCTGGCCACCATCCTCGGCTTCCCGCTGTACCGGCTGGTCTCGCTGTCCTTCCAGCAGTACGGGCTGCGGGAGCTGTTCGCCGGCAAGGGCCGGTTCATCGGCCTGCAGAACTACCGCGACATCCTCAGCGACCCGTTCTTCTGGACGGTGGTGGCCAGGACGGTGCTGTTCGCCGCCGTGTGCGTCGGGCTGACCATGGTGCTCGGGGCGCTGGTGGCGCTGCTGCTGCGCAACCTCGGAAAGCCGATGCGGGTCCTGGTCACGGCCGGGCTGGTGGCGGCCTGGGCGATGCCGACGCTGACCGCCATCTCCATCTGGCAGTGGCTGTTCGACTTCGAGTTCGGGGTGGTGAACTGGCTGCTGACCAGGCTCGGCGTCGGCGACTACCTGCAGCACAACTGGTTCGACCAGCCGCTGCAGGGGTTCGCGGTGATCGTCATCGTGGTGGTGTGGGCGGCGCTGCCGTTCGTGGCCATCACCCTGCACGCCGGGCTGACCCAGGTCCCGGCCGAGCTGGAGGAGGCGGCCCGGGTCGACGGCGCCGGCCCCTGGCAGGTGTTCTGGAACATCACCTTCCCGGTGCTGAAGCCGATCTTCCTGATCCTTGCCACCCTCTCCACCATCTGGGACTTCAAGGTCTTCACCCAGATCTGGGTGATGCTCAACCAGCGGCCCAGCCGCGAGTACTTCCTGCTCGGCATCTGGTCCTACAGCGAGTCGTTCGGGGTGACCCGCTACGGCAAGGGCGCGGCCATCGCCGTGGTCATGGTGCTGCTGCTGATGCTGCTGACCTCGTTCTACGTCCGCCAGATGCTGCGGGCGGTGGAGCCGTGACGCGCCGCCGAGCGACCAGGGTGCTGTACAACGCGGCGGCGGTGCTGGTGCTGGTCGTGACCCTGTTCCCGATCTACTGGATGGTCGCCACCGGCTTCAAGCGCGGCGTCGACATCCTGTCGTTCGAGCCGAAGTGGCTGCCGTTCCCGGGGACGCTGGAGAACTACCGCTCGGCGATCACCAAGCCCCACTTCCTCCAGGACGTCCGCAACAGCGTCGCCGTGGTGGTCGCGACCGTGGTGATCTCGCTCGGGCTGGCGTTCCTGGCCGCGCTGGCCGCCGCCCGGTTCCGCTTCCGCGGCCGCGCCGCCCTGATCGTCATGCTGATCGTGGTCCAGATGGTGCCCCTGGAGGCGCTCATCATCCCCATCTACCTGATGCTGGACCGGGCCGGCCAGACCGACCGGCTGGCCGGGATCGTGCTCACCTACATGACCTTCGTGCTCCCGTTCACCATCTGGACGCTGCGCGGCTTCATCGTCAACATCCCCGAGGAGCTGGAGGAGGCGGCCATGGTCGACGGCTGCACCCGCGCCGGGGCCTTCCGGCGCATCCTGTTCCCGCTGGTCGCCCCGGGGCTGGTCGCCACCGCGGTGTTCTCCTTCATCCAGGTCTGGAACGACTACCTGATCGCCTATGTGCTGCTGCGCAGCCCGGAGAAGCAGACGCTGGGGATCTGGCTGGCCTCCTTCACCACCAACCACGGCACCGAATGGGGCGGGGTGATGGCCGGCTCGACCCTGTTCGCCATCCCGGCGGTGGTGTTCTTCCTGCTGGTCCAGCGGCGGGTGGTCAGCGGCCTGACCGCCGGGGCGGTGAAGGGGTGACGACCGCCCAGCGGGCAGGGCCACCTGGCGCCTCCGGCGCCGGCTCGCGAACCGTCGGGGTGGCCTACTTCGGCAATCGGATCGTGCGGCATGTGGCGGCCGACATGGAGGGGCTGGCCGCGGCCGGGTTCACCGGGGTGCTGCACACCTTCACCGAGAACGACCTGGCCTACTACCGGGCGACCATGGGCCGGATCGTCGAGGCCTCCCA
>DATHIG010000530.1:0-5586 GCA_035490035.1 Actinomycetes bacterium | reverse complement strand
AACTCCTGCGTCCGTCTGACCTGGAGGCGCCCCATCCCCCACCGCCGGATCAGCGCAGGCAGCCGCTGACCTGAGGCCAGCACGGGCGGTGCCCGACCGGGTGCCGTGATCAGCGTGGGCGGCGGGCGACGGCGCGGTCGGTGAGGTGGGCGGCGAGGTCGGTGAAGGTGATGTTGGCGGCGTCGGCGGCCATCGGGACCAGGCTGGTGGTGGTGAGGCCGGGGCCGGTGTTGACCTCGAGGATGCGGCAGATGCCATCGGCGTCGAGGATGGCGTCGACCCGGGAGATGTCGCGGCAGCCGAGGGCAAGGTGGGCGGCGTGGGCCGCCTCGAGGCAGCGGTCGGCGATGTCAGGATCGATGTCGGCGGGGACGCGGAAGTCGGCGGCGCCGTGGGTGTAGCGGGCGGAGAAGTCGTACCAACCCTCCTTGGGCCGGATCTCGACCGGCGGAAGGGTCGCAAGACCGTCGACCACGGAGAGGGCCAGTTCGGTGCCGACGACCCGCTGCTCGAGCAGGACGGTGTCGTCGTAGCCGAACGCGGCCATGAGGGCGGTGGGGAGTTGATCGGCGCGCTCGACCAGGCGGATGCCGAGGGCCGACCCGCCGCGATTCGGCTTGACGACCAATGGCAGGCCCAGCTCGTCCATGGCGCGGTCGAGCAGCGCGCCGACTCCGAGCTCGCGAAGGGCACCCTCGGTCAGCGGAATGGCCGACGGTACGGGGAGACCGGCTCGCCGCAGCACGGTCTTGGCGGCCAGCTTGTCGAAGGCCAAGCGGCTGGCGTCGAAGCTCGACCCGGTGTAGGGGAGACCGAGCAATTCCAGGATCGACGCAACCGTGCCGTCCTCCCCGAAGCGACCATGCAGCGCGAGGAAGGCGACGTCGTACTCGCCGTCATGGAGCGCCTCGACGAGCTGGTCGTCGGCGTCCAGCTCACCCACCCGGTAACCGCGCTCGCGTAGGGCGTCGGCGACCCGCTGGCCCGAGCGGAGGGAGACCTCGCGCTCGAACGACAGCCCGCCCGCGATCACCGCCACCGAGCAGTCGAAGGTCATTGCACCCCACCCCAGCCGGCCGGGCGGCCCTGGTCGCGCTCAGGATCGTCGACGGGCAGCCCGCCGAGGGCCCGGGCCAGGGAGAGCTCCTCTTCCATCACCCCGGCCAGGCGGCGGACGCCCTCGCGGATCCGCTCCGGCGGCGGGAAGCAGTAGGACAGACGCAGGCACGAGGCGCCCTGCCCATCGGCATAGAAGGCGCCCCCGGGCACGTAGGCGACCCGGGCGGTGATGGCCTTGGCCAGCATGGCCCGGGCGTCCAGATGATCGGGCAACCGGACCCAGACGTAGAACCCGCCGGCGGGCCTGGTCCAGGTCACCCCGGCGGGGACGTCCTCGGTGAGCGCTTCGAGCATCACGTCGCGCCGCTCGCGGTAGACCTCCCGGAGCTCCTTGAGGGTCTCCCGCCAGGGGTAGTTCGCAAACCAGCGGTAGGCGACCGCCTGGGTGAAGCTCGACGAGCAAAGGTCGGCGGCTTCCTTGACCAGCACCAGCCGCTCCCGCAAGGCCGGCGGTACCAGCGCCCAACCGATCCGCAGGCCCGGGCAGAACACCTTGGACAGGCTCCCGAGGTAGACCACGTTGTCAGGATCCAGGGCCCGCAGGGCGTCCGGAGGATCGCGTTCGAACCCCAGCATCCCGTAGGGGTTGTCCTCGAGAACCAGAACGTTGTGGCGACGGGCGAGCTCCAGGACCCGCTCCCGCCGGTCGGCGACCAGCGTGACCCCGGCCGGATTGTGGAAGTTCGGGACCGTGTAGAGGAACTTGACCCGTCGACCGTCACGATCGAGACGTTCAAGGGTCTTTGCCAGCGCGTCTGGATCGAGTCCATCGTCGTCCAACGGGACGTGGCAGACCTCGACCTGGTATTGCGAGAAGGCGGAGAGAGCGCCGACGTACGAGGGTCCTTCGGCCACGATCACGTCGCCTGGGTCGCAGAACATCCGGGCCAGCAGGTCGAGCGCCTGCTGGGAACCTTCGGTCACGACGACATCGCCGCCCGAGCCCCGGATCCCCTCGTGCCGCATCAGGTCGGTGAGCACCTCACGAAGGCGTGGGTCTCCCTGACCGCCGGCGTACTGCAGGGCGGCCGGGCCCTCCTCGGCCAGCACCTCCTCGAGCACGTCGCCAACCACGTCGAAGGGGAGCGCGGCCGTGAACGGCATGCCGCCGGCCAGGCTGACGATCTCCGGACGGGAGGCGACGGCGAACAGGGCTCGAATCTCGGATGCGGTCATCGAGCGGGTGCCGCGGGCGTAGCGGTCACGAAACGGGTCATCGGCGCGCATGAGCCTGAAGGATAGCGTCATCTGGCGACCCCCACCGACCGGCTGCTAGCATCGAGCCTCTACCCGGCCTGCGAACATTCCTCTGGTGCTACAACCGTCGCTGCCACTGCTCCGCCGCATTGGGGGGAGCTTCTTCGTGGGCGTGCTCTTCGGTCTCATCTGGGCACTGCTGATCATCCACCGGCGCCGGCCGCTCTCCCCAGGAGCCTTCTGACCATGGGCCGCAAGCTGGTTCCGCTCGGGACCGAGACCCTCGACCTGCTGCCAGCGCCCTGCCGTCTCTGTGTGTTCTGGGAGCTGGGCGCCAAGGCTCGTCCACGTGGGTCGGAGGACGCGGCGATGCAGAAGGAGGCTTGGCTGTCGTCGGTCGTGCTCGAGTGGGGGCCGGCCGGACATGTCGTCTCGGTCGATGGGGAGGTGGCCGGGTACTCGCTGTACGCCCCAACCCACGTCTTGGACCAGGTCGGGTTCCAGGCGGCCCGGCCGGTGAGTCGGGATGCCGTCCTGCTCGCCACCCTGGCGGTCCTGCCCGGATTCGAGCGGCAGGGGATCGGGCGGGTCCTTCTCCAGACGATGGCTCGTGATCTGACCAAGCGAAGGGTCCGGGCCGTTGAGGCGTTCGCCGACCGTGTCCCGGCCGGCCGTGACTGCCGAATCCCCGCGGAGTTCCTGGAGGCCAGCGGTTTCCAGGTGGTGCGTGACCATCCGCGCTACCCGCTCATGCGCATGGACCTTCGCACCGCACTCACCTGGAAGGACGCCCGGGAGGCGGCGCTGGAGGCCCTGCGGGTCCCGGCGCCCGCCCAGCCGGCCTTGCGTCCCGTCCCCTCGTCCCGGCCTCGAGCCTGAGGCGAAGTCCTGCGCTGGGCTCGGGCAGGCCTGGGTTGGGCCCCAGGCTGGGCCGAGCCGGGCCGAGCCGGGCCTGGGCTGTGCTCCGGGCCGGGCCTGGGCTTGGGCTGGCGCTGGGCTTGGGCCGGGGCTGGGCCGGCCGATGCCGCCCAGAGCGAGCTGGGGCGGGCCGGTGATGGTCGGACGGCCGCTGCGAACGAAACGAGCCCGGCACAGGGGTGCCGGGCTCGGGTCGGTGTGCTTGGGTTAGCCGATGAACTCGGAGAGCTCGTTGACGATGTTGCGCTTGGGCATGGCGCCAATCAACCGCTTCTTCTCGACGCCACCGATGAACAGGGCGAGGGTAGGAATGCTCATGACCCCGTATCGCATGGCCACGTCCGGGTTCTCGTCGACGTTGAGCTTGGCGATGGTGAGCTTCCCCTTGTGCTCGTCAGCGATCTCTTCCAGCACGGGGGTGATCATCTTGCAAGGGCCACACCACTCGGCCCAGAAGTCGACCAGCACGGGCGTGCTCGACTTGAGCACGTCGCTGTCGAACGTGGCATCGGTCACGGCTGCGGCTTTGCTCATACCCGCGGTGCGTTCGGGGCGTCAGCCCCTGCGCACCTCCACCTCCTCGAACGGATGATTCCCCCGGCCAGTGTCCAACCACCACTGGCTCCCACGTATTCCTGCCCTACGAGGGCACCCGGCAACCGCCGTCATTCCCAGTTGTCGGTACTGGCCCCGGAGTCGTAGCCCTGGGCCTCCAGCCAGCGCTCGGCGTCGATCGCGGTCGCGCACCCGGTACCCGCGGCGGTGACCGCCTGCCGGTAGGTGTGGTCGACCACGTCGCCGGCGGCGAACACGCCAGCGACGCTGGTGGCGGTCGAGGGTGGATCGGGGGTGAGGATGTAGCCGGCCTGGTCGAGCTCGATCTGGCCGCCGAACAGGTCGGTGTTGGGGGTGTGGCCGATGGCGACGAACACCCCGGCCACCGGCAGCACCTTCTCCGAGCCGTCCTCGACGTTGCGCAGGCGGACCCCGCTCACCGTCTGCTCGCCGAGCACATCGACGACTGCCGAGTTCCACTCGAACCCGATCTTGGGGTTGGCGAACGCCCGGTCCTGCATCACCTTGGAAGCGCGGAGCCGGTCGCGTCGGTGCACGACGGTGACCTTGGTCGCGAACCTGGTCAGGAAGGTGGCCTCCTCGAGCGCGGAGTCCCCACCGCCGACGACCACCAGCTCACGGTTGCGGTAGAAGAAGCCGTCACAGGTGGCACAGGTCGAGACACCGCGGCCGAGATACTGACGCTCGCCTGGCAGCCCGAGCATCTTGGCCTTGGCCCCGGTGGCGATGATCAAGGCCTTGCCGGCGTACTCCTGGTCCTCGACCCAGGCCCGGAACGGCGGGCCGGCCAGCTCGACCTTGGTGGCGTCGGCGCGGACGAACTCGGCCCCGAAGCGCTCGGCCTGCTCGCGCATCTTGCCCATCAACTCGGGGCCCAGGATGCCGGCGGGAAAGCCTGGGTAGTTCTCGACCTCGGTGGTGAGCATGAGCTGGCCGCCGGCCTCCGCCCCTTCGAGGACGATCGGCTGGAGGTTGGCGCGGGCGGTGTAGAGGGCCGCGGTCAGCCCGGCCGGACCGGAGCCGACGATCAGCACCGGAGCGCTGGTGCGGGATGTGGCCATCAGTCTGCGCGGCCTCCTAGGACGTGGACGATATCGGGAGCCGTGCTCTGCAACGGATTGTCCCACATGGCTATTCCGGGCCCGGGCAGCACGCTAGGGTCCGGCTTCTCGTACGCTTAAGGGCGAATCACCTGCCCACCCGAACCACGGCACAGGCGCTCTTGGGGGGCCTGGGGAGCGAGCTCCCCTCCACATGGATCGGGGACCGCAGGTCGTGCAACCTAGAGGAGGTAAGGCGATCACGACGCCGACCACGACCCCGACCTGTGTGAACCACCCCAAGGTCGAGACCCGGCTCACCTGCTCCAGCTGCGGCGACCCGATCTGCACGCGCTGCATGGTGACGACCGCGGTCGGGCAGAAATGCCCGCGGTGCGCCAAGCAGAGTGGACGTGCCAAGGGGAACCCGGAGCCGCAGCTGCTGGCAAGGGCCTTCGGGGCCGGGCTGGCGGTCGCCGCCGCCGGCGGGTTCCTGCTGGTGGCGGTGCCGTTCGCCGGGCTGCTGCTGGCGCTGGCGCACGGCTTCGTGGTCGGTGCGGCCGTGCGCTGGGCGGCAAGGCGCCGGACCCACGCCTGGCTCGGGCTGGTCGCCGCGGTCGCGGTCCTGGTTGGGCTCGGCGGCCTTGTGCTCGTGCTCGGCGGCAACCCGTTCGCCGCCCGGCTGCTCCTCGCCTACGTGCTCAGCGCGGGGGTCGCGTTCGCCAGGGCCAGCGGG
>DATHIG010000529.1:0-2611 GCA_035490035.1 Actinomycetes bacterium | reverse complement strand
GCTACCTGGTCAGCGTCCACGGGCCGCTCAACCCGGCGGTCACCCAGGAAGCGTCGCTGCGCCAGACCCGCGGGGTGCTGCAGCGGGTCGAGGCGGGGCGGCTGCGCCCCAGGTCGCCGTTCGAGCTGTCCTACGCCATCGTCTCCGCGCTGGCCCAATACCAGGAGGCGTTCGTGGAGACCGTCACCCGGGACGTGTGGCCGCTGGAGCAACGGGTCACCTCCGGACACCTGGGCGACCCCGAGGAGTTCCTGGAGGAGCTGTTCGGCACCCGCCATGCGCTGCTGGCGGTGTCCAACATGGCCACCCTGGGCCACCAGATCTACGGCAGGATGTCGGCGCTGGGCCGCTTCGTCCCCTCTGACGGGCAGCCGCTGGTGGCCGACATCGAGGACCAGTTCGCCCGGGTGAGCGGGGTGGCCGACGGCCAGATCCGCTACCTCGAAGGGGTGATCGAGTTCTACAAGGCCCGGACCGACACCAAGGTGACCATCGCCGCCGAACGGCTCGCGCTCATCGCGGTCATCACCTTGCCGATCACCGCGCTGTCGTCGGTCTATGGGATGAACATCATCGTCAACGACCGCACCGACTTCCCCCACGTGGCGGTGGTGGTGGCGGTCATGGCGACCATCTCGGCCATCTTGCTGCGCTGGGCCAAGCGCCAAGGATGGTGGTAGCGGACACCGGCAGGACGAGGAGCAGCTCAGGTTTCGTCAGGCAGCGGTGAACGGTGCGCCTCGCGCAATTGGTGCATCGGCCCGGCCGCGTTTCCATATCACTCTCATCCAGGGCGGGGCCGGGTCAATGCCAGCCGTGAGCTCACGGCGCAGGCGATATCGACCGCAGCAAGTCATCGGTATTGTCTATTTCTGCCAGTAAAGGCTCTTCCGACGAAATTGGTGGTGTGCGACGCTGGGATACCCAGCGGCGAAGCACCAGCTTAACGGCCCAACGACACAGCCGATGCTCGACCGGTTCCACTGGAGGTGCCGGTCGGGAAATGGCACACCGTCACCGCAGGCCCGGTCTCGGCGCGAACCGGGTTGACCCGATCTCAGCATTGCCCGGTCAGGCCGGCTGTGACGACAATGCGCCATGATCGCGCACGCCCGGATCGGATGGGTGGTACCCGGCCGGCGGGCGGCCGCCCCGGCCGCAGCCGGCCGTAGGTCAGGCGCGCCCGACGAGCTGCCGGTGGAGGCGTCGTGACCGCCTCCACCCCGTTCGACGCCGGCGCGCGCGACGACCACCCGTCGCCCGCTCCCGCGGCGTCCACCGCCACCCGGGTGCGGCGTCGGCGCCGGCCGTCCGGCGAGCCGCCGCCGCTGCCGCGGCAGCTGCACACCTCCGGCAAGGGCTGGCTGCTGCTGGTCGGGGTGGTGATCGTCGCGGGGGTGGCGATCGGCAACGTGCAGCAGGCGGCGGTTGCCGTGGACGTCGTCGACCACGCGGTCCTGAGCGCGTTCGTGGGGATCCGCACGACCTGGCTCACCCAGGCCGCCCGCGCGGCCGGTGTGCTCTCGAACCCGGCCCCGCTCGGCATGTTCGCCGTATGGTGGGCGACGCTCGCCGTGCTGGTGATCTGGCGGCGCTGGCGGCACCTGCTCGTCTCCGCCGTCGCGATGTTCGTGGTGACGTTCTGGAGCACCGTCGCGGGCGACGTGCTCCATCGCCCTCGGCCGCTGGGGGTGGAGATCCTCGGCGCCTGGACAGCGTCCGCGCTGCCGTCGGTGCCGATGGCCTTCCTCACCGCCATCCTCGTCACCGCCCTGTACACGCTGGTCCCGGCCGGACGGCTGCGGGAGCGGGGCAAGCTCGTCGTCGCCGGGCTAATCGGCGTCACCGCGCTCTCCCGCTTCTACCTGGCCCAGGAGGGACCGTTCGACGTGCTGTTCGCGGTCGTGGCCGGGGTGGCCGTCCCGCTCGCCGCGTTCCGGATGTTCGTCCCGAACGAGGCGTTTCCGGTCAGCTACCGCCGCGGCCGCACCGCGCACCTCGACGTCACCGGCGCCCGGCACGACGCGATCGCGCACGCGCTGGAGGAACAGCTCGGCGTGATCCCGGTGGCGATCAAGCCGTTCAACCTCGAGGGCTCGGGCGGCTCCACCCCGCTCCGGATCACGGTCAAGGGCGACCCGGAGACATACCTGTTCGCCAAGCTGTACTCGGCCACCCACCTGCGCTCGGACCGCTGGTACAAGCTCGGTCGCACGCTGATCTATGGCCAGCTGGAGGACTAGAAGTCGTTCAACACAGTGCGCCGGCTGGTGCAGTACGAGGACTACCTGCTGCGGCTGATGCGGGACGCCGGCCTGCCGGTGCCGCCGCCGTACGGGGTCGTCGAGATCACCCCGGAGCGCGAGTACCTGCTCGTCACCGAGTTCCTCGACGGCGGGCACGAGATCGGCGAGGTCGACGTCGACGACGACCTGATCGACCAGGGGCTGGGGATTGTCCGCCGGCTCTGGGAGGCCGGCCTGGCCCATCGGGACATCAAGCCGGCCAACCTGATGGTCCGCAACGGCCGCCTGTACCTGATCGACTCCGCCTTCGGCGAGCTGCGGCCCAGCCCGTGGCGGCAGGCGGTGGACCTGGGCAACATGATGCT
>DATHIG010000528.1:0-2721 GCA_035490035.1 Actinomycetes bacterium | reverse complement strand
TCGGTGCGGATGTTGCGGATGGCAGCGGGAAGCCGCTGGCTGAACGCCACCGCACAGGGACCTTGGGCCAGCCGCTCCTGGCCGTCCTCGACCGCCTGGGCGGTCTGGTCCGAGGCGCTGGCCCAGCGCAGCTGGCCTTCGGCGTCGACCAGCATCAGCCCGGCCCCATCCGCCGCGAACAGCTGCTTGGCTGAGTCGGCTATTTGCTGCAGGGTCGGGGCGAGGCCCCGTTCTGAGTCCAGGCTGCCCAGGGCGCCGATGCTCTTGGCCAGGTCGGTCGGGTCGATGGGCATGGCGCTGCCTGCCTTTCTGGGGTTGCCGGACTGGCGAACCGGTCAGCAGCCAGGGAGCAGCACCTGGGCTGCCGAGCGGACCAACAGGCCGTGGCGACTGCAGAGGATGGTCAGCGGAGATCTGGGCTGGGATACCACCGTCGAGGAGTTTGGGGTCATACGACGAATAGAGACAGAACTGCCCGAGTTTACGCGTCTATCCTGCTCACCGGTACCCGGCACACCTTCACAGATTGGTCGCCGGGTCGGGCGGCTACCCCGCCAGGGCAGCCTCGGGCAGGGACCGCCGCGATCGGGCCCGTCGTGGCGGGTAGGTGGGCCCAAACCCCGTCTGCCTGCATCCCTCGCCCGAGGCTGCCCAGCACCATGCCCAACAGCTCGTCTTGGCTCCCTCGGCAGCCCTGCTGGGGCTGGTTGAGACCCCTGGGCCAAGTGCGGCAAGCGGTATTTGGTCGAACGACGCGATCCTATTGGCCCCGAGGATGGCCAGCGTTTTCGTGAAATCTACGACGCGGTGTTTCGCTGCCGCAGGCCTGGCCAGGGCCCGCAGGTCATGGCTAGCCAATCGTAGTCTCGCACCAGCGAGTATCCCTGTTCTGCACCGCCGCTTACCTGCAGTCTGGTCAGTTCGAGCTCCAGGAGGGTGAGCGGCTGCGATGTCGGCCGTGCCCTCCCGCTACGGGGTAAGGAGGTCGGCGAGGCGGCGCAGCCCCCTGAACGCTCGCGCCTTGACGGTTCCAAGCGGAAGTTCCAGATACGTGGCGATCTGTGGCTGGGTGTAGCTGCCGAAGTACGCCAGCGCAAGGACCTCGCGTTGCTCTGCCGGCAGGCGGTTGAGCGCGTTGCGAACCTCACAGGCCCGTGCGTAGCGCTCGGCCCACTCTCGGCCGTCATTACCGGGGATGTGGTCCAGGTTTTCTACCGCGACTGCGGGGTTGCGCCGACGGCGCAGGTGGTCGATCGCCCGTTTACGCGCGATACCCAGTATCCATGCCTCCAGGCTTCTGGAGGGATCGTAGCGATCGTTGTGCCGCCACACCTCGTAGAAGACCCGCTGCAGGACGTCTTCGGCGTCGTCGTGGCCAACGAGCCGTTGCAGGTACCTGAGCACCGTTGCGCCCAGGGCGGCATAGATCTCACCGATCGCACCCTGCCGATCGGCAGCGAGCCGGGCTCCGAGACTGGTGATGACGACCTGATCCACTGGGCACCTCTATCGCTTTCCGCCCTGCGCTGCCACCGCCGCCGTCCACAACCGCCACTCCCGCACCATCGCCCTTCTCGTCGCCTGCGCCCCGGGAGAGCTTTGTCCCCGCCCGCGCCATGGCGCTGGCCTGGGCCGACCCTGGCGCCCGGCCCAGCCCGGCCGCGGTAGATCGCCCGTACCGGGACGCCGACGGCTACCTCGTGATCGACCACCGGTCCACAACCGCACCTCCTGCATTGTTCGGCTGCTAGCGACCTGGGAGCAGCCGCCGCCGTACCAGTCCCTTGGTGACCTGGGTGGGGCGTTGCTGACGCGGGCGTAGGCGGTGGTACCAAGCGCAGCCACGGTCAGGGCGGTCTTGACCGTGCTCGCCGCGGCCACGCCCTGCTGGCCGGCCAGCCGGCCCTTGTTGGCCCCGGTCAGGACCACTCCACCGGCCAGGTGGGCGGCGATGCCGGCCAGGTTCAGCGGGGTCCAGCGGGCCCAGCCGGTGTTGGCCACCCGCAGCCGCTGGGTGGGGGTCCTGGACCACTGCGGCGGCGCCGTTGACTCCGGTCGCCCCCATCAGCGAGCCGCCGAACCAGGCGGCCAAGCCGAGGTCGTGGAGCGTTCGGGCAACGGTGTTGTCGTTGGATGCCATCTGCATCAATCCTCTCTGCTGTTGGTCAGGCGCTGCGGTCGGCGACACCACCCTGGCCGGGGACGGTCCGGTCGGCTGGCCACAGGGCGATGGCCACCCCGGCGACCGCGCTGACCAGGTGTAGGCCGTTGTCGGCGCCGTTGAGGGACAGGAAGTTGATCTCGCTGTTGCCGGCCGCGAACAGCCCGTACAGGAACGCCAGGCCGTAGCCGGCGGCCAGCAGCCAGCCATAGATCCTGGCGGTGTCCAGCCGGCGCCAGAGCGCCAGGCCGGCCAGCCCGATGGCCAGGTGGACCAGGTTGTGTAGTGGGTTGATCTCGAAGCCGAGCAGGGTCTTGTCGGTCTCCGAGGCGAAGTTCTCGAAGCCGGTGACCAGGAACCCGAGGATGCCGACCAGGGTGTAGATAGCCCCGATGGCCAAGGCGAGCAGTTGGCTGGGGTGCCTGGTGGTCGGATCCGAAGCAGAACGGCGTGCCATGGAAGGACCTCCCCGATCGCGAAGGAGGACACGACCGGCCCTTGGGATGCGGCTGCGCCCACCCATCGGACGCAGCCGCCCCTGTCGTCTAGCGGCGGTCGTC
>DATHIG010000527.1:0-6887 GCA_035490035.1 Actinomycetes bacterium | reverse complement strand
GGGCGCTGGTCCCGCTCGGCCAGAACCACCTCGATCCCGCCGGTCACGTCGTTCACCAGGTTGAACAGCAGCGTCAGGAGCACGGTGACGATGCTCCAGACGACCACGCCGAGCAGCCCGATGAACGCATACCACTTGAACACCGTGCCGGCCGGGAAGGCAACCTCGAGGTTGAAGTTGCCGGCGAAGTCGGTCACCGACGTGAACACGCCCATGTTGACCAGCACGAACCAGATGACCGCGAACACCAGCAGGCTGATCAGCATCAGGCAGAAGTAGAAGACCACCGAGAACTTCAGCACCGACCAGGGGTCGAGCCGGCGCAGGACCAGCCGGGCCCGGCGGTCGACGGCCGGCGCCATGGCGGAGCTCGCCTGGCGCGGCATCGGCCGCGTCGTCACCTGTGGGTACTGGCTGGACATTGGCTACTCCTCGTCCTTGACGACCGGTGCCACCGCGGCGACCCGGCCGCTCGTCCTGGCGAGCCGCATGATGCGTACACCCTGGGTGGCCCGGCCAGCCCGCCGGACCTCGTTGACGCGCGTGCGGATGATCTGCCCGGTATCGGTGATGAGGAAGATGTGGTCCTCGTCCTGGACCACGAGGGCCCCGGCGATGAAGCCGCGGGCCTCGATCAGCTCCGCGGTCTTGACGCCCTGGATCCCGCGTCCCTTGCGCTGGTACTGCTCCAGCGGGGTGCGCTTGCCGTAGCCGGCGTCGGTGACCACCAGCAGGTCGGCGTTCGACCGGACCACCTCCATGGCCAGCACCTGGTCCTCGCGCCGCAGCCGCATGGCGGTCACGCCGCTCGTCTGCCTTCCCATCGGGCGCACATGGGACTCGCTGAAGCGGACGGCCATGCCCTTGCGCGAGATGAACAGGAGATCGTCCTCGCCAGAGGTGAGCTTGACCCCGATGAGCTCATCGTCGCCTCGCAGGTTGATCGCGATCAGTCCCACCCTCGGCGAGTCGTACTCGCTGAGGGCGGTCTTCTTGACCATACCGTTCCTTGTTCCCAGGACGAGGAACTTACCATCGTCGTAGTCGTCCAGGTCGAGCACTGCGGCGATCTTCTCATCGGGCTGGAAGGTCGCTCCCGGCACGTTGGCAACGTATGTCCCTCGGGCGTTCCTCGCCGCCTCGGGCAGCTCGTGGACCTTCACCCGGTAGACCCGGCCCTTGTTGGTGAAGAACAGCACCCAGTGGTGGGTGTTGGTGATGGCCAGGAACTGGACGATGTCGTCCTCTTTGAGGTTCGCGCCGCGGACTCCGCGACCGCCCCGGTTCTGGGACCGGTAGTCGCTGAGGGCGACCCGCTTCACGTAGCCGGTCCTGGTCACGGTGACCACCACCGGCTCGGCCGCGATCAGGTCCTCGATCGACAGCTCGCCCTCGTCGGGGCGGATCTCGGTCCGGCGGGGGTCGGCGAAGCGGCGCCGGATGTCGAGCAGCTCGTCCTTGACGATGCCGCGCACCTTGGAGGGATCGTCGAGGATCGCCTGGAGCGCGGCGATCCTGGCCTGCAGCTCGGCGTACTCCTCCTGGAGCTTGCGGCGCTCGAGGGCGGCCAGCCGGCGGAGCTGCATGTCCAGGATGGCGGTGGCCTGCAGCTCGCTGAGCGTGTAGCGCTCCATCAGCTGCGTCCGGGCCACGTCGGCCGACTCGGCGTTGCGGATGAGGTTGATGACCTCGTCCAGATGGTCGAGGGCGATCAGCAGGCCCTCGAGGATGTGGGCCCGCTCCTTGGCCTTGCGCAGCTCGTAGCGGGTCCGGCGCACGACAACGGTGACCTGGTGGGCGATGTAGTGCGACAGCAGGTCGGCCAGGTTGAGCACCCGGGGCACCCCGTCGACCAGGGCCAGCATGATGACCCCGAAGCTGTCCTGGAGCTGGGTGTGCTTGTAGAGCTGGTTGAGAACGACCTGGGGGACGGCGTCGCGGCGGCACTCGATGACCAGCCGGGTGCCTTCCTTGTTGGTTTCGTTGGCGATGTCGACGATGCCGGTCAGCCGGCCCTCGCGGACCAGGTCGCGGATGCGGATCAGCAGGCGGTCGCCCGACACCTGGAAGGGCAGCTCGGTGACCACCAGGCGCTGGCCGCCGCGGTTGTTCTCCTCGATGCGGACCCTGGACCGGACCCGGATCGAACCCCGCCCGGTCAGCAGGGCGTCGCGGATCCCGGCGGTGCCCATGATCTGGGCCCCGGTGGGGAAGTCGGGGCCCTTGACCCAGCGCAGCAGGTCCTCGCTGGTCAGCTCCGGGTTGTCGATCAGGGCGACGGTGGCGTCGATCACCTCGCCCAGGTTGTGGGGTGGGATCTTGGTCGCCATGCCGACCGCGATGCCTTCCGACCCGTTGGCCAGCAGGTTGGGGAAGCGGGCCGGGAGCACCACCGGCTCCTGGCTCTCGTTGTCGTAGTTGGGCTGAAAGTCGACGGTTTCCTTGTCGATGTCGCGCAGCAGCTCCATGGCCAGCGGGTTCAGACGGGCCTCGGTGTAGCGCATGGCCGCCGCCTCGTCGCCGTCGGCGGTCCCGAAGTTGCCCTGGCCGTCGATCAGCGGGTAACGGGAGGCGAAGTCCTGCCCGAGCCGGACCATGGCGTCGTACACGGCGGTGTCGCTGTGGGGGTGGTACTTCCCCAGGACCGAGCCGACGATGTAGGCCGACTTGCGGCGGCTGTTGGGGGCCCGCACGCCCTCCTCGTTCGCGCCCCAGAGGATCCGCCGGTGCACCGGCTTGAGGCCGTCCCGCACGTCCGGCAGCGCCCTGGCCACGATCACGCTCATCGCGTAGTCGAGGAACGAGCGCTGCATCTCCTCTTCGATCTCGATCGGCTCGATGCGGCGGGCGTCTGGCACGGTCAACTTCCCCTTCGATGACGAAGCTCGATGCTTGCTGGTTGGGCGGACAGGCGATCACCCCAGTCATGGCACAGGCGCTCTTGGGTGGCGGTGGAGGGGAGCCGGAGCTCCCCCCACATGGATCGGGGACCGCGTGTGGTCAAGCTGCCGCTGAGATACATAGGCGTCTAGATGTCAAGGAAGCGGACGTCCTTGGCGTTGCGCTGGATGAAGTTGCGGCGGTACTCGACGTTCTCGCCCATCAGGACGGTGAAGATCTCGTCGGCGATGGCGGCGTCCTCGAGCCCGACCTGGAGCAGGGTGCGACGCTCCGGGTCCATGGTGGTCTCCCACAGCTCGTCGGCGTTCATCTCACCAAGACCCTTGTACCGCTGCGGCTTGACGTTCTTGCTTCGGCTCGGGTTGCGCTTGAACCACTGCTCGCGCTCGGCCTCGCTGTAGGCATAGAAGACGTCGTTCTCGCCCCGGCCGTGCCGGATCTTGTAGAGCGGCGGCTGGGCGATGTAGACGAAGCCGGACTCGACCAGCCCGCGCAGGAACCGGAACAGGAAGGTGAGCAGCAGGGTCCGGATGTGGGAGCCGTCGACGTCGGCGTCGGCCATGAGCACGATCTTGTTGTAGCGGGCCTTGGTGAGGTCGAAGTCCTCGCCGATGCCGGTGCCCATGGCGGTGATGATGGACTGGATCTCGACGTTCTTGAGCGCCTGGTCGAGGCGGGCCTTCTCGACGTTCAGGATCTTGCCCCGGATGGGGAGGATCGCCTGGAAGGTGCGGTTGCGGGCCTCCTTTGCCGAGCCGCCGGCAGAGTTGCCCTCGACGATGAACAGCTCGGCCTGGCGCGGGTCGCGCGAGGAGCAGTCGGCCAGCTTGCCCGGCAGCGAGGACGACTCCAGCAGCGACTTGCGCCTGGTCAGCTCGCGGGCGTTGCGAGCCGCCATGCGGGCCCTGGCGGCCTGGATGCACTTGACCACGATCGCCTTGGCCTGGGGGCCGTGCTCCTCGAACCACTCGTCCAGCGCCCGGTTGGTGGCCTGCTGCACGAACCCCTTGATGTCGGTGTTGCCCAGCTTGGTCTTGGTCTGGCCCTCGAACTGGGGCTCGCGCAGCTTCACCGAGACGATCGCGGTCAGCCCCTCGCGGACGTCGTCCCCGCTCAGGTTGGGGTCCTTCTCCTTGAGCAGGGCGCTGTTGCGTGCGAAGCGGTTGACCGTCGAGGTCAGGGCGGCCCGGAAGCCCTCCTCGTGGGTGCCGCCTTCGTGGGTGTTGATGGTGTTGGCGAAGGTCGAGACGGCGTCGTTGTAGCTCGAGTTCCACTGCATGGCGACCTCGACGTAATGGGAGTTCGCCTTGCTCTCGAAGTAGATGATCTGCTGGTGGACCGGCTCCTTGCTGGCGTTGATGTGGGCCACGAAGTCGCGGATGCCGCCGGCGTACTCGTAGACCTCGGACTTGGCCTGGTCCCGCTCGTCGCTGAGGGTGATGCGCAGGCCCGCGTTGAGGAAGGCCATCTCCCGCATCCGGTTGGAGAGGGTCTCGAAGCGGAACTCGATCTCCTCGAAGATGTCCGGGTCGGGCCAGAAGGCCACCGTCGAGCCGTGGCCCCTGGCCTTGCCGACGCGCTCCAGCGGAGCCCTGGGGAGCCCGCGCTGGTAGGCCTGGCGGTGACGCCAGCCGTCGCGCACCACCTCGACCTCGAGCCGCTCGGACAGGGCGTTGACCACCGAGACACCGACCCCGTGCAGCCCACCGGAGACCGCATAGGAGTCGCCCCCGAACTTGCCGCCGGCGTGCAGGGTGGTCATGACCACCTCGAGGGCCGGCCGGTGCTCGACCGGGTGCTCGTCCACCGGGATGCCGCGGCCGTCGTCGGAGACCCTGACTCCGCCGTCGGCGGTCAGGGTGATATCGATCCTCGTGCAGTAGCCGGCAAGGGCCTCGTCGACGGCGTTGTCGACCACCTCGTAGACGAGGTGGTGCAGGCCCTTCGGCCCGGTCGACCCGATGTACATGCTGGGCCGCTTGCGGACCGCCTCCAGCCCTTCGAGGACGGTGATCGATTCGGCGGTGTAGCTCGTGACCATTGAACTCCTCAGTCAGCCCCGAAACAGGCACGGCGCGGGAAGGCACGCCGTCCGTGCGGAACCAGACGGGCGCAGACGCGGTGCGCGGAGAGGGGGAAGATCCCTAGCAAGTATAGCATGAATCCGCTCGTCCAATGCTTCGTTCGTGCAGGTCAGAGGCTACATCAGGCCCGCGACAGCCGGTGCCGGGGTCCGGGGCCGCTCAGCGGCTGCGGCGGCCGCGGCCGTCGTTGGTGCGGATCTGGATCCGACGGACGATCCCCGGTCCGCATTCCACCCCAAGCCGGTCGAGCAGCGTCCCCTGGAGGTAGGCGAGCTGGGTGGCCCAGGAGGATGAGTCGGCGACCACGTGCAGCGTGCCGTCCTCGTCCAGCTGGGTCGGCTGGCAATGAGCGGCCACGGCCTGGCCAACCACCTCCGGCCACCGGGCCACCACCCGAGCAGCGGCCAGCCGCCCGCTCCAGCCACGAGCACGCAGCATTTCGGCCAGCTCGGCCCCGATCGCCCGCGGCTCCCGGCTTCGGCTCACCACACGCCCCTGTCCATGCCCGCGGCCCTGGGGCGGGCCAGCGGAGGAGCCCCCGGCGTCCCGCAGGTCGGTCCTGCTGGCGTTTGGTTCACGGATCCGCCCTCAGCTGCACCGATCCTGGTTCCACGTGAAACACCGACGCATGGAGCTCGGGGGGGAGCTCCTCGGCGACCGCCGCGGTGATGACCGACTGCTCGGCCGCCCGCGCGACCTCCGCCACCCGGTCCCGGCGGCGCCGGTCGAGCTCAGCGAACACGTCGTCCATCAGCAGCACCGGCTCCTCGCCCTCGTCGGCGAGCAGCAGGTGCGATCCCAGCCGCAGCGCCAGGGCCAGCGACCACGCCTCGCCGTGGGAGGCGTGGGTACGCGCGGGCAGCTCGCGCACGGCGAGGGCGAGGTCGTCCCGGTGCGGACCGGAGAGGGTGAGGCCCCGCTCGACCTCGCGAGCACGGTCGGCGACCAGGCGCTCCCGCAGCGCCTGGGCCAGCTTGGCCGGGTCGGGGTCGGGCTCGGCGGCGCCGGCCACCGACGAAACGTAGGCGACGTCGACGGCGTCGTCCCGGCCGGCCAGCCGTCGGTAGGCTTGCTCGACCCGTGGCGTCAGCGCCGCCACCAGCCGCAGCCGCTCGGCCCAGAGCTCGGCACCGGCCGATGCCAGCTTCTCGTCCCACACCTCGAGGGTGGCCACGGCGCTGCCGGGCAGGCGGCCGCCGGCGCTCCGCAGCAGGGTGTTGCGCTGTCGGAGCACCCGGTCGTAGTCCTGGCGACTCCCGTGGTAGCGGGGCAGGCGCTGGGTGGCCAGCGTGTCCAGGAAGCGACGCCGCTCCTCCGGGTCCCCACGGATCAGGCCGAGGTCCTCGGGTGCGAACACGGTCGCCCTGACGACGCCCAGGAGGTCACGGGCCCTCGGCACCGGTGCGCCGTTGACCCGCCCGCGGACCCCGCTGCCGGGGCGCAACTCCACGTCGACCAGCAGGCGGCGGCCGGCCCGCAGCACGGCGGCACGGATCACGGCCGACGTGGCCCCGGCCCGGACCAGGCTGGCGTCCTGTCCGACCCGGTGGGACCCGAGCGTCGCCAGGTAGCCGATCGCCTCCAGCAGGTTGGTCTTGCCCACGCCGTTGGGCCCGACCAGCACCGACACGCCCCCCGGCAGGTCGACCCCGACTCCGTCGTGATTGCGGAAGTCGACGACCTCCAGCCGCTCCAACCGCATGCGCGCCCCTATGCCAGCCGGTGCGCAAGCCGCCACGGCCCTCGAGCACCGGTCAAGGATCCGGGTTTGAGGGAGTCTGGTGGTCGCTGGCGGCGCGCATGGACCGGGCCGGCACCGATGGCTTGGCGCGGCATGCCGCGCCGGGTACATGACCGCCGCCGCTCTATTGAGTCTTCAGAGTTGAGGTGACACCTGTGGTA
>DATHIG010000526.1:0-12925 GCA_035490035.1 Actinomycetes bacterium | reverse complement strand
GACCGGATGGTCGTCGACCACCATGACCCTGACCCTGTCCTCAGCTCCCACGCCGGCCCTCCCTCCTGGCGGGAATCCGCAGCTCGACCTCGGTTCCGGCTCCCGGCCGGCTGTGCACCCGCATGCTGCCGCCCAGCTGCTCGACCCGGCCCTTGATGCTCTTGGCCAGGCCGATCTTGCCCTGCTCGGCCAGGCGCCGCTCGTCGTACTCGAACCCGCACCCGTCGTCGCGGACGGTCACCACGACCAGGCCGGCGTCCTCCTCGGCGAACAGCGCCACCCGGGAGGCCCCGGCGTGCTCGACCACGTTGTCGACGGCCTGGCGTACCGCCGCGGCCAGCTCCTCGACCTGCCGCGCCGGCAGCCACAGCGGGCCGGTGGCGCCGGCGGTCACCGGCAGCGACCGTTCGGCGCCGGCCACCGCCTCCAGGGCGGCCCGCAGGGAGGCGGCGCCGGTGGGGCGGCCTCGCGTTCCACCAGGCAGGCCTTGCATTCCGCCAGGCAAGTTGTCGTCGTCGGGGTCGCGCAGGATCAGCGCCCGTAGGGCCCGCTCCTGGCCGGCGGCCATCTCGGCCAGCCCGGCCACCTGGTCGGGTGGGGCCGGCCCACCGGCGGCCAGCTCCCGACCCCGCTTGTGGACCAGGGTCAGGGCCTGCAGCACCGAGTCGTGGATCTGGCGGGCCAGCGACTCGCGCTCGGCCAGCCTGGCCGCCCGCTCACGGGCCCTGATGGTCTCATCGGTGGCCAGCCGGAGCTGGTTCGCCGAGCGCTCCAGCAGACGCGCGACCAGCCCGACGGCGCCGCCGGCGAGCACGAAGTTCAGCACCCCACCGGCCAGGTCGAGCAGGACGGCCGGTTCCTCGCCGGCCAGGTCGATGCCGTTGGCGAGCTGGCCGGCGGCCAGCGAGGCGCCGAGCACCAGCCCGGCGGCCACACCGCCAGGAACGCCCCAGGCTGCGCCCCAGGTGACCGCCGCCGCCACCGGGTAGCCGGCGGCGAAGTACGGCCGCTCGCCGACCGTCGAGGAAGGCATGACCAGGCCGGCGACCAGGTTGAGGGCGACCGCCAGGCCGAGGTCGGCGGCCAGCACCGGCCAGCTCGAGCCGGGGCGGGCCACCGTGAGCCAGGCCGTCCAGACGGTCAGCCCAACGATCGTGCCAGCGGCAAGGGCCGGCCGGCGCAGCTCTCCCGCGGTCAGCGCCAGCACCGCCATCCAGGCCAGGCTGACCCAGCGGAAGGCGAGGATGCCGAGCTGCAGCACCGCCCGCCCGCGCTCGGCCTCCGACGGGACGGTCAACGGCGCTCGGCGCTCGATCCCGTCCCGGCCAGCGTCCCCGGTCCGTCCCGGTCGCCTGGCTCTGGCCGCGCCTCCACCGAGGCCCGGGCGGCGGCCACCACCACCCGGCCGAGGGCCGCGGCCAGGACCTGCACCTCGTCGGGCTCCAGATGGCGGGCGAAGTGCTCCTGGATGCCCCGCAGGTGGACCGGCGCGGCCCGGCGCAGGGCGCTCCTGCCCTGGTCGGTGAGGACCGCGAACCACCCGCGACGGTCGTCCTCGCAGCGCTCCCTCCGGACAAGGCCGGCCTCCACCATCCGGTCGACCAGGCGCGACAGCCCGCTCTTGGACAGCAGCACCGACGCCGAGAGCTCCTGCATGCGGAGCCGCCCACCGGGGGCCTCGGCCAGGTTGAGGAGCACGTCATAGCGGTTCAGGGGCAGGCTGCGCTCGGCGACCAGCTCACGCTCCAGCAGCTCGGTGACCGTGGCGTGCGCCTCCAGCAGACGGCGCCAGGCAGCCAGGTGCGCAGGATCGGGTCGGACCGGCATGGCAACCATTGTAGGCAGGCCAACGAAGCCTCAAGAGGAGGCCAGGAGAATTCTCTACAGGTTGTTTGCTTCTCCGTCCTCTGGTTACTCGATCCCCCCGCGTAGAGCCGCTTCGAAGTCGCGGCTCCCCTGATTTCCTGCGAAGGATCACGAGATGCGTGTCCTTGGGGTGAATGCTGTCTTCCATGACCCGGCCGCTGCCCTGGTCGTCGACGGCCAGGTGGTGGCGGCGGCCGAGGAGGAGCGGTTCACCCGGCGCAAGCACGGCAAGCTGCCGGTGGCCTTCGCCACCTGGGAGCTGCCCGAGCGATCGGCTGCCTGGTGCCTGGCCGAGGCCGGCCTTGCCCCCGAGGACCTGGATGCGGTCGCCTACTCCTACGACCCGGCCCTGGCCCCGCCGGTCGGGCCCGAGGTGACCGACGACGGCTGGGAGGGCCTTCGCACGCTGTACGCCCAGCGGGCGCCGCTGTTCCTGCGCACCGCCCTGCCCGGCCTGGACCCGGCCTGTGTCCGGTTCGTCCCCCACCACGTCGCCCACGCCGCCTCGGCCCACCTGGCCGCCCCGTTCCGCTCCTCGAGCGTGCTGGTGCTGGACGGTCGAGGCGAGTCGGCATCCCATCTGGCCGGCCGTTCGGTCGACGGCGACCTGGAGATCCTTGCCGCCCAGCAGCTCCCCCACTCCCTCGGCCTGCTCTACGAGGAGGTCACCGACCACCTCGGCTTCCGGCGATCCTCGGACGAGTACAAGGTGATGGCCCTTGCCGCCTACGGGAGGCCCACCTATCTGCGTGCGCTGCGCCAGGCGGTCAGGACCACCGGCGACGGCGGCTTCACGGTCACCCCGATCGAGCTGCATACCCTGGCCAGGCGGCGCGGTAGGGACGAGGCGTTGACCAGCGAGCACGCCGACCTGGCGGCCAGCGTCCAGCTCCGGCTCCAGGAGGTGCTGCTGGAGCTGGTCGGGTGGCTGCACGCCCGGACCGGCGACCGCGACCTGACCATGGCCGGCGGGGTGGCCCTGAACTGCGTCGCCAACTCGGTGCTGGCCGAGCAGGGACCGTTCGAGCGGATCTGGGTCCAGCCGGCCGCCGGCGACGCCGGCACCGCGCTTGGCGCGGCGCTGCACGTCGCCCATGCGATGGGCGACGTGGTCGCGCCCATGCCCTCGGCCGCCCTCGGCCGTGGCTGGACCGACGCCGAGCTGGCCGCCTGGCTGGGCACGGCCAGGATCTCCCACCAGCGCCCACCCGACCTGGCCGACGCGGTCGCAGAGGTGATCGCGGCCGACGGGGTGGTCGCCTGGTTCCAGGGCCGCAGCGAGTACGGGCCGCGCGCCCTCGGGCACCGCAGCCTGCTCGCCAACGCCACCCGGGCGGCCAACCTGGAGCGGCTCAATGACGTCAAGGGCCGCGAGCAGTTCCGCCCGGTGGCGCCGATGGTCCTGGCCGAGCGGGCCGGCGAGATCTTCGAGGGCCCCATGCCCAGCCCCTACATGCTGTTCACCCACCGGGTCCGTCCGGCCTGGCGCGAGCGCATCCCGGCCGTGGTCCACGTCGACGGCAGCGCCCGTATCCAGACCGTCGACCGCACCGACGAGCCGCTGGTGGCGAGCCTGCTCGAGGCCGTCGAGCGCCGCACCGGGGTCCCGGTGGTGGTCAACACCAGCCTCAACACCGCCGGCCGGCCGATGGTCGACGACCCCCGCGACGCCCTCGAGTGCTTCGGGTCGGCGCCGGTGGACGTTCTCGCCCTCGGGCCGTTCCTGGTCCGCCGAGCCGCCTTCACCCGCCCATGAGCGCACCATCGGCGCCCGATCTGGTGGGGTTCGCGCCCGGCTCCTCCTCCCCCCGCTTCGACGTGGTGGTGCCGACGGTGGGGCGCGACAGCCTCGAGCAGCTCCTTGCGGCCCTGGCCGTGGCCAATGGCCCCCTGCCGGGCCGGGTGCTGCTGGTGGACGACCGGCGTGACCGATCGTCCCCGCTGCTGCCAGGCGGGCCGCCGGCCCCCCTGGCCGACCGGCTGCAGCTGGTCGCGGGCCTGGCGGCCGGGCCGGCGGCCGCCCGCAACCTCGGCTGGCGGCGGGCCAGGGCGCCCTGGGTCGCCTTCCTCGACGACGACGTCGTGCCCGGACCGACCTGGCTGGCCGACCTGGAGGCCGACCTGGCGGGCCTGCCACCCGGGGTGGCGGCCAGCCAGGGCAGGCTGCGGGTGCCGTTGCCCACCATCCGCCGCCCGACCGATTGGGAGCGCAACGTCCGGGGGCTGGAGTCGGCCCGCTGGGCGACCGCGGACATGGCCTACCGGCGGGCCGTGCTGGTCGAGGTCGGCGGGTTCGACGAGCGCTTCCCGCGCGCCTACCGGGAGGACGCCGACCTCGGCCTGCGGACGATCCGGGCCGGCTACCGCATCCGTCTGGGCCGGCGTTCGGTCGCCCATCCGGTGCGGCCGGCCGGGTCCCTGATCAGCCTGCAGCTGCAGGCCGGCAACGCCGACGACGTGCTCATGCGCGCCCTGCACGGCGCGGGCTGGCGGGACGTCGCCGGGGTCCCGCGCGGGCGGCGTCGGCGGCATCTGGTGGTCACGGCATTGGGCCTGATCGGGCTTGGCGCTGTGGGGTTCGCTCGGCGGCCGGCCGCGGGCGGGGGCCCGGCGCGGCGGGTCAAGCGGGCCCGGCGGATGGCCCTGGTGGCCGGAGTCGGGTGGCTGGCGGCGACGGTCGAGCTGGCGCTGGCTCGAATTCTTCCTGGGCCCCGGACGCCTGGCGAGGGCGCCACGATGGCCGTGACCAGCGTGTTGTTGCCGCCGGTGGCGACCTGGCACTGGCTGGCGGGCTGGCTGCGGCTCCCGGGCCTGCTGGCCGACTCCGCCCGCGCGCCCCGACCCGGTCCCCGGGCTCCGGGAGTCGGCCTGCTCCTCGGCCCACCATCGGACGGGCTGCGCCCATGAGCCGACACGTGCTGGTGGCCAGGCAGGACAGCGTCGGCGACGTGCTGCTGGCCGGACCGGCGGTGCGGGCGGTCGCGGCCGGAGCCGACCGGGTGACGCTGCTGTGCGGCCCGCGCGGCCGGGCGGCGGCCGAGCTGCTCCCGGGGGTGGACGAGGTCGTGGTCGCCCACGCCGCCTGGATCGACGCCGAGCCTCAGCGGGCCACCAGAGCCGGCGTGGACGCGCTGGTCGACCGGCTCACCGACCTGACCGTCGACCAGGCGCTGGTGCTCACCTCGTTTCACCAGAGCCCCCTGCCGCTGGCCCTGCTGCTGCGCATGGCCGGCGTCCCCACCATCGCCGCCACCAGTGTCGACTACCCGGGCTCGCTGCTCGACGTCCGGCACCGGGTCGACGACGACCTCCACGAGGTCGAGCGGGCGCTCTCGCTGGCCGCCACCCTCGGCTACCGCCTCCCCGACGGTGACGACGGCCGCCTGCGGGTCCACCCGCCCCAGCCGACCGACCTGCCGGAGCTGGGCGGCGGCCCCTATGTCGTGGTCCACCCGGGCGCCTCGGTGCCGGCCAGGGCCTGGTCGCCGGAGCGGCACGCCGCCCTGGTCGGCGCCCTGGTCGCCGAGGGCCGCCGGGTGGTGGTGACCGGCGACGCCGCCGAGCGCCCGCTCACCACCCGGGTCGTCGGGGAACGGCGGCCATCGGTGGTCGACCTTGGCGGGCGCGTCGATCTGGGCGGCCTGGCCGGGGTGCTGGCCGGGGCCGCCGCTGTGGTGGTCGGCAACACCGGCCCGGCCCACCTGGCCGCCGCGGTCGGCACCCCGGTGGTGTCGCTGTTCTCGCCGGTGGTGCCCGCCGTCCGCTGGCGGCCCTGGGGCGTGCCCCAGGTGCTCCTCGGCGACCAGCTGGTCGCGTGCGCCGGCTCAAGGGCCCGCAGCTGCCCGGTCCCCGGCCACCCCTGCCTCGACACCATCCCGGTGGCCGAGGTGGTCGCCGCCGTCGACCGGCTCGCCCCCGTCCGGCAGAACCAGGAGGTGGCGGGGTGAGGGTGCTGCTCTGGCACGTGCACGGGTCGTGGACGACCGCGTTCGTGCAGGGCCGGCACGAGTACCTCATCCCGGTGACCCCGGACCGGGGACCGGACGGGCTCGGGCGGGCCCGCACCTATCGGTGGCCGGAGACGGCGGTGGAGATCACCAGGCAGGAGGCGGCCGAGGCCGAGGTCGACGTGGTGATCCTCCAGCGCCCCCATGAGCTGCACGGCCTGGCCACCGAGTGGCTGGGTGGCCGGCGGCCCGGCCGCCACCTGCCAGCCGTCTACCTCGAGCACAACGCCCCCCAGGGCCGCATCGCCGAGATGCGCCACCTCGCCGCCGATCGAGACGACCTGGTGGTGGCCCACGTCACCCACTTCAACGACCTGTTCTGGGACTGTGGGAGCACCACCACCCGGGTGATCGAGCACGGCATCGTGGATCCGGGCGACCGCTACGGGGGCGAGCTGCCGGCCGCCGCGGTGGTGGTCAACGAGCCGGTCCGCCGCGGCCGGATCACCGGCACCGACCTGCTCGGACGGCTCGGCGCCGAGGTCCCCGTCGACCTGTTCGGCATGCAGTCCGGGCAGCTGGCCGGCGCCCCAGGGGTGCGCTCGGTCAACGACCTGCCGCAGGCCGTCCTGCATGCCGAGATGGCCAGGCGCCGGCTGTACCTGCACCCGGTCCGCTGGACCTCGCTCGGGCTGTCGCTGCTGGAGGCCATGCACCTGGGCATGCCGGTGGTCGCATTGGCCACCACCGAGGTCGTCGAGGCGGTGCCGCCCGAGGCCGGCGTCATCTCGACCCAGGTCGAGGTGCTCGCCGACGCCGCCCGCCGGCTGGTCGCCGACCCGGAGCAGGCCCGCCTGATGGGCAAGGCCGCCAGAGCGGCCGCGACCAGCCGCTACGGCCTTGAGCGCTTCCTGGCCGACTGGGACCGGCTGCTGGACGAGGTGCGCGCCCGATGAGAATCGCGATGGTGAGCGAGCACGCCAGCCCGCTGGCCGTGCTCGGAGGCGCCGACGCCGGCGGCCAGAACGTCCACGTCGCCGCGCTCTCGGCCGGCCTGGCCAGGCGGGGGGCCGAGGTGGTCGTCCACACGCGCCGCGACGACCCGGCCCTGCCGCCAAGGATGGTCACGGCCACCGGGGTGACCATCGAGCACGTCGACGCCGGCCCGGCCGAACCGATCCCCAAGGACGAGCTGCCGCCGTACATGGATGAGTTCGCAGCCAGGCTGCGGCGGTCCTTTCGGGTCGACCAGCCCGACGTCGTCCACGCCCACTTCTGGATGTCGGGGCGGGCGGCGCTGGCCGCTGGTCGGCCGCTCGGACTGCCGGTGGTGCAGACCTTCCACGCCCTCGGTGTGGTCAAGCGGCGCCATCAGGGCGCCAGGGACACCAGCCCGCCTGGCCGCCTCGAGGAAGAGGCGAGGCTGGCCATGGAGGCCGACCGCATCGTCGCCACCTGCTCCGACGAGGTCTTCGAGCTGGTCAGGATGGGGGCCGACCCGCGCCTGGTCGCGGTGGTGCCCTGCGGCGTCGACCTACGCCTGTTCCGGCCCAACGGCCCGGCTGCGCCGCGCCCCGCGGCGAGGTACCGACTGCTGGTGGTCAGCCGGCTGGTGGAACGCAAGGGCAACGGCGACGTGGTCGCGGCGCTGCCAGGGCTTCCGGGGGCCGAGCTGGTGGTGGCCGGCGGGCCGCCCGCCGACCAGCTGGCCGGCGACCCGGAGGCGCGCCGGCTGCGCGAGCTGGCCGAGCGGCTCGGCGTCGCCGACCGGTTCCGGCTGCTGGGCCGGGTTGGGCGGCGCGAGCTGCCGGCCCTGTACCGCTCGGCCGACCTGGTGGTGAACGTGCCCTGGTACGAGCCGTTCGGCATGGTGCCGCTCGAGGCGATGGCCTGCGGCGTCCCGGTGGTCGCCTCGGCGGTCGGCGGGCTGGTCGACACCGTCGTCGAGGGGGTCACCGGCGCCCACGTCCCACCCCGCCGCCCCGAGCTGCTGGCGGCGACGGTGGCCGGCCTGCTCGCCGACCCGGAGCGCCGGGCCGGCCTCGGTGCCGCCGGTTCCCACCGGGCCAGGCGCCGCTACGGCTGGGACCGGATCGCCGGCAGCACCCTCGACGTCTACAGGGGTCTGCCCGCCGGCGCCCTCGCTCGCAGCGGGCAGGGATGGCGATGAACCGGGCGCCGCTGGTGGTCGTCGGGGACGCCCTGCTCGACCGGGACCTGGACGGCCGGGCCGAGCGGCTGGCCCCTGACGCGCCCGTGCCGGTGGTCGACGACCCGGCCGAGCAGCGCCGGCCAGGCGGGGCGGCGCTGGCCGCGACCATGGCCGCCGCGCTCGACGGGCGGCAGGTGGTGCTGGTGACCGCCCTGGCCGGCGACGAGCCGGGAACCACGCTGCGCGGGCTGCTGGAGCTTGCCGGGGTCGAGGTGGCCGACCTCGGGCTGACCGGCGAGACGCCCGAGAAGATCCGGGTGCGGGTCGACGGCCGCTCGCTGCTGCGGCTGGACCGGGGCAGCCGGCCGGGCAGGGTCGGCCCGCTCGACCGCACCGGCCGCCGCGCGCTGGCCGGCGCCGGGGCGGTGCTGGTGGCCGACTACGGACGGGGCGTTGCCGCCGAGCCATCGGTGCGGGCCGCCCTTGCCGCCCTGCCCGCCAACCTGCCGCTGGTCTGGGACCCCCACCCCAGAGGGCCGGCACCGGTTCCCGGCGTGCGCCTGGCCACCCCGAACCGGTCCGAGGCGGCCGGCTTCGTCCCCCAGGTCGGCGGCGACGGCCTGGCGGCGGTGACCGCACGAGCGAGGTTGCTGGCCCGGCGCTGGTCGGCGGCCGGCGTCGCCGTCACCCTCGGCTCCGGCGGCGCCCTCCTGGTCGGCGGCGACGGCGCTCCCCTTGTCGTGCCGGCCCCGGCGGCCGGCGGCGGCGACCCGTGCGGGGCCGGGGACCGGTTCGCGGCCGCGACCGCCGGGTTGCTCGGCGACGGCGCCCTACCGTCGCAAGCGGTGGCTGGGGCGGTGGCCGCGGCCTCCTCGTTCGTCGCCGCCGGCGGCGCGGCAACGGTCCGGCTGGGCGCGGGCGGCCCAGCCGCCGTGGCGCCCGTGGCAGCCGCCGGCACCCCGCTGGAACGGGCCCGGGCCCTGATCGCCGGGGTCCGGGTCGAGGGCGGGACGGTCGTTGCCACCGGTGGCTGCTTCGACCTGATCCACGCCGGGCACGTGGCCACGCTGCGCTCGGCCCGGGGGCTCGGGGACTGTCTGGTAGTGTGTTTGAACTCCGACGACTCGGTTCGCGGGCTCAAGGGTCCTGAGCGGCCGCTGGTGCCACAGGCGGACCGGGTCGCCGTACTGGAAGCGCTCGGCTGCGTCGACGTGGTCGTGCCGTTCGATGAGCGGACGCCAGAGGCGGTCCTGGACCATCTTCGGCCCGACGTGTTCGCCAAGGGCGGCGACTACGCGCTCACCGACCTCCCCGAGGCAGATCTCCTGGCCACCTGGGGAGGCCAGGCCGTCGTCCTCCCCTACCTCGAAGGACGCTCGACAACCCAGCTGATGAAGGAGGTCGTCCGACGTGACAGCCACTGACGGGCCGGTCCAGCGACCGGGCACGGTCATCGTGACCGGAGGGGCATCGGGTCTCGGCGCGGCCGTCGCCCTGGCCGTCGCGGCCGCCGGTGGCCGGCCGTTCGTGCTCGACCTGGTCGCCCCGCCGTTCCAGGTCGAGCACCAGCTGGTCGACCTGGCCGACGGCCGCGCCGCCGCGGCCGCCGTCTCCGACGCCGCCAAACGGCTCGGCCGGCTCGACGGGGTGGTCACCGCCGCCGGCGTCGACGCCTGCGGGCCACTGGACAGCGTCCCCGCCGACGCCTGGGAGCGGGTGGTGGCCGTCAACCTGCTCGGCACGGCCGCGGTGGTGCGGGCCGCCCTGCCGCATCTGGAGCGCTCCGCGGGCAAGGTGGTCACGGTCGCCTCCACCCTCGGCCTGCGCGCCCTGCCCGATGCCACCGCCTACTGCGCCAGCAAGTTCGGCGTGGTCGGCTTCACCAGAGCGCTGGCCGCCGAGACCGCCGGCCGGGTCGGGGTCACGCTGCTGGTGCCCGGCGGGATGCAGACGGCGTTCTTCGACGGCCGCCCTGAGCAGTACAGGCCACCGGCGGACGCCAAGCTGAACCGGCCGGAGGACGTCGCCCAGGCGGTCCTGTTCGCCCTCTGCCAGCCGCCCGGCTGCGAGACCAGGGAGCTGGTCGTCTGCCCGTCCACGGAGTCGTCATGGCCGTGATCCCGCCGGTGGTGGTGCTGCGCGCGCTCGGGCTCGGCGACCTGCTCACCGCCGTCCCGGCCCTGCGCGCCCTCGCCGACGCCTTCCCTCGCCACCCGCGCCTGCTCGCGACCCCGGCCGCCCTGGCTCCGTTGGCCCGCTGCTCGGGCGCGGTCGACGAGGTGGTGCCCACCGACGGCCTTGGCGAGCCGCTCCACCGCCGTCTGCACGGTGCCGGGCTGGCCGTGAACCTCCAAGGCCGCGGCCCGGAGAGCCACGACCTGCTGCTGGAGACCGAGCCGCGGCGGCTGGTGGCGTTCGCCCATCCGGCCGTGCCGGCCAGCTCCGACGGCCCCCGCTGGCGGCCGGACGAGCACGAGGTGGACCGCTGGTGCCGCCTGCTGGACGAGAGCGGCATCGCCGCCGACCCGACCCGGCTGGATCTCGAGATCCCGCCCGGCCCGGTCCCGCACGGAGCCAAGGGCGCCACCCTCGTGCACCCCGGCGCCGCCGGCCGGTCCCGGCGCTGGCCCCCCGAACGGTTCGCCGAGGTCGCCAGGGCCCAGGCCGGCAGCGGCCGGACGGTGATCGTGACCGGCGGCCCGGCCGAGGTCGACCTGGCCAGCGATGTCGCCGCACGGGCCGGCCTGCCGCAACACGCCGTCCATGCCGGCCAGGGCGGTGTGCTCGCCCTCGGCCGGCTGATCGACGCCGCCGACCGGGTGGTGTGCGGCGACACCGGTGTCGCCCACCTGGCCACCGCCCTGCGCACTCCGTCGGTGGTCCTGTTCGGCCCCACCTCCCCGGCCCGCTGGGGCCCACCCCCAGACCGCCCCTGGCACCGCCCCCTGTGGGCCGGCACCAGCGGCGACCCGCACGGCCAGCTCCCCGACCCCGGCCTGCTCGCCATCGGGGTCGACCAGGTCCTGGAGGCGCTCGCGGACCTTCCCGCGGCAGCCCCACCCCGCCTCGCCCGCCGCGCAATCGCCCGCGGCCGGGTCGCGTAGCCGCCGCTCGGCTCAGACGGCGAGGGCGAGGGCCGGGTCGCCGCCGCCGTTGGTGGAGGGGAGGCCACCGAGGATGCGGGTGGTGACCTCCTCGACCCTGCCGACGCCGTCGACCACGGTGAGCAGGCGCCGGTGGCGGTAGTAGTCGATCAGCGGCCGGGTCTTGATGGAGAAGACCTCCAGCCGGTGCCGGATCGTCTGCTCGGCGTCGTCGGACCGGTGCTGGGCCGCGGCCCGGCCGGCCAGCCGCCGCAGCAGCTCGTTCTCGTCGGCTTGGACGCACAGCACGGCCTGCAGGGGCGAACCCATCTCGACCAGGCGCCGGTCGAGGGCCTCGGCCTGGTTGACCGTGCGCGGGAACCCGTCCAGCACGAACCCGGCCTGGCAGTCCCGCTCGGCCAGCCGCTCCATCACCATCGCGATCACCAGGTCGTCGGGCACCAGGTCACCCCGGTCCATGTACTCCTGGGCAGCCTGGCCAAGCTCGCTCCCCTCGGCCACGTTGGCCCGGAAGATGTCCCCGGTGGCGATGTTGGCGCAGCGGAACCGCCTGGCCACCTGAGCGGCCTGCGTGCCCTTTCCGGCCCCGGGCGGACCAAGGAGGACGATGCGCATCGGTGCTCCGCTCGGTCGGGGAATTGAGACCTCAAAGCGTAGGTCGCGCTCTTGCTATCAGTCCAATAGATCGTCTAAATGACCGCCATCGACATCGACTATGTCAAGGGGAAGGCGATGCTGCCCCAGATCGAGGCGTTCCTCGAGGTCGCGCGACGCCAGAACCTGAGCCGGGCCGCCGAGGCCCTGTTCGTCTCCCAGCCGACCCTGACCGCCCGCCTCCAGAGCCTGGAGGCCGCGCTCGGAGAGCAGCTGTTCGTCCGCACCCGGCGCGGGATGCGGCTGACCGAGGCCGGAGAGACGTTCCTGCCGTTCGCCGAGCACGCCGTGCGGGCGCTGGCCGACGGGCGGGAGCGTCTCGACGAGCTGCGCCATGGCATGGCGGGGCGGCTGGTCCTCGGCGCACCCCCGACGGTCAGCACCTACGCCCTGCCGGCGCTGCTCGCCCGCTTCAGCGCCGCCCACCCCGCCGTCCGCCTGGCCATCAAGACCGGCACCTCCGAGGAGATCCTGGAGATGGTGCTGCACGACCAGGTCCAGATCGGCATCGTGCGCGCCCTGGCCAACCCGGAGATCGACAGCGTGCCGCTGTACACCGATACGCTGGTCCTGATCGCCGGCCCTGGGCACCGGCTGGCCGGGTCGCGCACTGGCGGCCAGGCGCGGCTGGCCGACCTGGCCGGCGAGGTGCTGGTCCTGTTCGGGCGCAGCTCCAGCTACCTGGAGTTCACCACCGCGATCTTCCGCCAGGCCGGCGCCCTGCCGGGCAGCGTCCTGGAGCTGGACAACATCGAGGCGGCCAAGAAGATGGTCGAGCGCGGCCTCGGCGTCTCGATGGTCCCGGCCAGCACCGTCGCCGCCGAGCTGGCCGCGGGCACGCTGACCCAGATCGAGCTGGTCGATGCGGCCCCGGTCCGGCGCGAGATCGTGGCCGTCCGCCGCCGCGACGCCGGCCCGGCCTCGGGCGCGGTCGCCGTGTTCCTCGACATGCTGGCCGAGCTCCGGTCACCCGGCTGACGGTCCGCTTCTGCTTGGCCCGAGCTGCCGAGCAGGAGCGCAAGGATGCTGCGAAGCGTGCGATTCTGGATCGCTTCCCAAGCGTCCATTGGGTCACGCGTAGTGCTGTCCTCGCCGGTCAGGTCGGGTGCGCCGTCCAGCCGGTGTGGTCCTGTGGTGCCTAGTTGCGCCGGGTGGAATGACCAACGGAATGACCGTCTTATCGCCCGGAGCCAGTCCGGCTC
>DATHIG010000525.1:0-4949 GCA_035490035.1 Actinomycetes bacterium | reverse complement strand
CGGACCCACCCCGGCAGACATCGGCAGCTCAACCCGGTGTGCTGGCTGCCGATCTGGCTTGGGACGCTCCTTCACGACCGAGGTCGGCATGGGACACGAGCACGATGTGGTTGGTGGGCTCACCGAGGTGCAGCCCAGGCTGCCCCAGTTCCCGGATGGGCGCCCCCCAGATGGCCCCCGGGTCCGCGAGCTCGTCGCCCGTGCTGTGGCGGTCCTGGCGTTGGTCGCCACCGTGGCCTACCTCGTCTGGCGGGCGGTGGCCACCATCGACCCAGGGGTGTGGTGGCTGTCGGTCCTGCTGTACCTCCTGGAGTTGCACGCGGCAGTCGGGCTCGGGCTGTATGTGTTCTCTCTCTGGGATGTCCATACCGGGCCCAGGACACGGCCGGTACGGGAGACGCCGCTGCGGGTGGCGGTCCTGATCCCGACCTGGAACGAACCGCCGGAGGTGCTGGTCCCAACCATCGCGGCCGCGGTCGCGCTGCAACCGGTCCATGAGACCTGGGTCCTGGACGACGGCGACCGGCCACACATCGCCAGGTTGGCTGCCGACCTCGGCGCCCGCTACCTGCGTCGCAGCGACCGCAGCCACGCCAAGGCCGGCAACCTCAACCACGCCCTCGGGGTCATCGAGGCAGATGTCGTCGCGGTGCTGGACGCCGACCACGTCGCCAGACCCGACCTCCTGGTCAACACCCTCGGCTACTTCGACGACCAGCGGGTGGCGCTGGTCCAGACCCCGCAGGACTTCTACAACCTTGCGTCGTTCGAGCACAGCCGCACCGCAGCCCGCGACGGTTTCAACGAGCAGTCGCTGTTCTACCGGGCCATCCTGCCTGGCAAGAACCGCTGGCAGGCAGCCTTCTGGTGCGGCACCAACGCGCTGCTGCGGGTCAGCGCCCTCAAGGAGGTCGGCGGGGTCGCCACCGGAACCGTCACCGAAGACATCCACACCACCATCCGACTCCACACCAAGGGCTGGCGCACCGTCTACCACAACGAAGTCCTGGCCAGAGGCCTGGCCGCCACCAGCGCCGACCAGTATCTGTTGCAGCGCCACCGATGGGGCACCGGCGCCATGCAGGTCCTGCGGGCCGACAACCCACTGACCATCCATGGGCTCACCCTGCCGCAACGGCTCGCCTATGCGGCAACGCTGCTCGGCTGGTTCGACGCCTGGCGGTCGCTCGGTTACCTCCTGGTGCCGATCGCGGTCCTGCTCACCGGTGCGATCCCGATCCGAGTCCCGCTCGGCACGTTCGCCGCCGCCTTCGCCGTCACCTTCACGCTGCAGCAGCTGACGCTGTGGCTGCTCGGCCGCGGCTGGCAGCGGCCCTGGCTGGCGATCCTGTTCGACCTGGTGCGGCTGCCGTCCAACCTGGCCGCCACCATGGCCCTGTTCGGCCGGCGAACGGTCGGTTTCCAGGTCACGCCCAAGGGCCGAACCGGCGAGCGTCCACACCGAGCCCAGCCCCCCCGCATCCTGTCGGCGGTCGTGGTGGTATCGGGTCTCACCACCGTCTGGTTCATCGCCACAGCCGCGGGGCGCACGCCACTGCACTACGGCGTCCGTGCCGCCGCCTTCGCAGCGGCGGGTTGGCTCGCCTTCAACCTTGTGCTGGTCGCCGCCGCCATCGCCCGGATCCGCGCCATCCGCTACGGCGCCGAACGGCGAGCCAGCGTCCGCTTCTCGGTGACCCTGCCGGCGCGGCTGGACGGTGTGACCTGCACGGCGACGGACCTGTCGATGACCGGGGCTCGGATCTCGGCCGCCTCCCCGCTGCCTCGAGAGTCGTCGGAGCTGGTTCTCGAGGCACCCGGCCGGGACGTGGCGCTCCGCTGCCTCATACGATCCCAGTTCGACCATCCAGACGGACGCCAAACCGTCGGCGTCGAGTTCCAGGCAGAACAGTGGCCAGCCATCGGCGCCTTGACCCACCTGCTGTTCAACGCCGGCGTCGGCCTTGTGGTAGTGCAGGAACCAGCCCCGGTGGGTGCCGTCGCCTGAGAGCGCCACGAGGCAATACGCGGCACACCAGTGGCCTTGGCGGCATCGAGCTTCGCCGAGGGCGCTCGACGGCGGACGGAACGGTTGCGCTAACCAGCGGCGACGTCGAAGAGCCCGACGAAGCCCGCCCGGTAGTGCGGCGTACCATCGGGGCTCGGGATGGGGCAGAAGTACCCGTACTGCCCAGGGCTCGTCAGATCAAAGAGCTTCTGCAGAAGTACCCGTACTGCCCAGGGCTCGTCAGATCAATGAGCTTCTGATGGTCCTGACCCGGCTTCGAGAAGACTGCCCCTGCCTCGAAGGTCCCCTCCGGCGGCGGCTCCCCTGCGTTCACGGCGTCGATGAGCGCGATGAATCCGTCGACGGTGAGCCCCTCCGGTAGCCCTCCGACGGCGATCAGAACGTGCGGTTCAACCGAGTTGTTCGCCAACACGGGCACCGTAGATCGCCGGCGGCGATCGGCCTTGCCGTGCCCGGCCGATCGCGTCCCTGGCCGCGTCCGCTCGAATCGACACATCCCGCACCGATGCGCATACTCGAACGACGGCGTGGGTGAGAGGCACGGAGCGGACGGGCGCTCGCGTGCCGGAGCGGCACCATCGCGCGGGCACGGTCGGAAGGGGAGCTGGATGAGAAGGCTTGTGCTGTCACTGGTTGCGGGTCTGGTAGGCATGGTCATGGTGGCGAGCCCAGCTGCCGCCATCACCTATGGCGAACCCGATGCGGGTGAGCACCCCTACGTGGGCTTCATGATCTTCTTCGACCCGACCGCGCCGGGATGGTTCAGCTGCTCCGGGACCTTGCTGGATGCCAACACCTTCCTCACCGCCGGCCATTGCACCTTTGGCATCGGCACCGACGGCGAGGTGGTGCTCGGTCCGGATGGCGAACCGCTGACCAGTGGCGGCACCGACGTCTGGGTCACCTTCGACGACACCGAGGTGCTGGCCGGCTGGCCCGCCCGTGCCGACTATCCCACTGAGGAAGCGCTCTACGACGCCCGAAGCGCGTGGTTGGACGCCAACCCCGACTACATCTCGGGAACGGCCTACCCCCATCCCGACTACGACAACTTCTCCGGGTTCCCCGTCAACCACGACGTGGGCATCGTCGAGTTGGACCAGGACGCTCCCGTCACCACCTTCGGTGAGCTGGCGGCGCTGGGTACCGCCGAGGCGCTGGCCGGCGGCACCGGCCGGGACCGGAACAATGCCCTGGTCGAGAACGTGGGCTACGGCATCCAGTCGGTGCAGCCGAAGCCCATGGATGTGGAAACGCGGTACAAGTCGACCTCGCGCATCGTCGAGGTCAACGGCAACATCGCCCGGGGCGGGAATCTGCATACCCTGAACAACCCGAGCGAGGTCGGAGGTCGCGGCGGAACCTGCTTCGGTGACTCGGGCGGACCGGTGCTGGTCAACAACACCAACCAGGTCATCGCCGTGGTGTCGTTCGGCTTCAGCCCCACCTGCCACGGCGCCGACTACTCCTGGCGGGTTGACACCCAGGACAGTTACGACTTCATCCTGCCGTTCCTCCTCGACTGATCCGCTCGACTCCTCACTCCCACAACGTCCCCACCGCCACCGCGTTGGTGACGCCAGCCACCCACCGGTTGATCGTGTTGAAGGTCGCTGGGGCCACCACCCGAGCGTTCGCCTCGGCACGGTCTGAGGCTCATCGGGCTCCCGCCACCGATGCCGGACCGGGAAGCCGGTGATCGCGCGCCGGCGGACCGATGGCGATCCAGGGTCGGATGAACGTGCGCGCCGTTAGCGCCTATCATTACCCGCGCCCGCCGCTGTCCGATATGTTCCGGCGCTCAGCGACCAGTTGGTGCATCGTCGCCGGCGACGTCGCGGTGCTGGCCGGGTGTTGGCGGTTGGGGCGCCGCGAGGTCTTGCTGGTGGCCAGGAACCGGTAAGGGCGTAGCTGGGTTGGCCTTCTGGGTATGCTGGTCGGCGGCCAACGGCGGCTGTAGCAGGCTGCGCGGCCAGAGCTGTCGGGCGGCCACGACGTTGAGCTCTGCGGCGTACAGGGTGAGCCGCGCGCCCAGATACAACCAGAACAGCAGGCCAAGGACGATCGCGAACACCCCGTACACCTGGCTGGTGTGGCGCAGGTAGTGGTCGACCAGGTAGCCGCCGACAGCCTGCAGGGCCTGCCAGGCGACCCCAGCGACCAGGGCACCAGCAAGCAGCTGCCGGGTCGGGATCTGTTGCGGGGTCAGCACCCGGAACGCCAGCAGGAACAGCCCGACGTTCACCGCGGCTGCGGCCGCGAGATTGGCCAATGCCACCGCGACTGCCCGCCCGCCGTAGCTGCCAAGCCAGGTCAGCACGCTCACCGCACCCAGGCCGACGGCGAAGACCACCAGCAGCAGCAGCCCGCGGACCTGCCGGGCCCAGAAGCGGGGCCGCTGCCTGCCCGGGATGTTCCAGATCTCGGCCATGGCGTGCTGGGCGACCTGGGTCAGGCCGCGGGCACCCCACGCGAACGCTAGGAACCCAATCACCAGGCCGACCCCGCTGCCGCGCAGCCCGTGAATGTTGTCTTGTACCTGGTCGCCGATGATGGGGAAGTCGGCCACCGCCGAGCCCAGCAGGCGCTGCTGGAAGCCGGAGTCGCGGCCGAGCAGGAACCCGAGCACGGTCACCACGACCAGCAGCAGGGGAAAGAACGCGAAGAACGCGTTGTAGGCGATCACCGTGGTCAGCGCGCCGCCATGGTCGTCACGGAACTTGCGCATGATCGCCAACGGGAAGCCCAGCCACCGGGAACGCTGCTGCACGCGGTCAACTGACCGCAGCAGCCGTTGGACACGCTGCATGCCAGCACGTCACCTCAGAACGAAGCCAGGACGGGTTGGTGCTGTCCTAAACAGTAGCGTGTGGTCTGATTGGCGGGATGACCGGTCGAGCGGGTAACGATCGTCAGGAAC
>DATHIG010000524.1:0-3883 GCA_035490035.1 Actinomycetes bacterium | reverse complement strand
CTGCGAGCACCAACCCGGCGAGCAGGGTGGCGGCCAGGCGGGGTCGGTTCGAGCGACGGCGCGACATCACCTGGCCATCGTGCCCGCCGCTCGCTCAAGCCGGCATAAGCGCCTAAGCGACCAGCCCTTGGCTGCGGAGGGCGACCCGGAGGTCGTGGGGGTTGGAGGCGACGCCGAGGGCGTCCTCCAGGGAGATGACGCCGTCGCGGTAGAGGGCGATGAGGTGCTGGTCGAAGGTCTGCATGCCGTAGAAGCCGCTCTCGGCCATGATCGAGGTCAGGTCGCCGGTGCGCTCGGGATCGGCGATGGCCTCGGCGGTGCGGCCGGTGTTGACCATGACCTCCAGCACCGCAACCCGGCCGCCGTCGCCGTCCCGCTTGACCAGTCGCTGGGCGACGATGCCGCGCAGCGCCGCAGCCAGCGACAGCCGCACCTGGCGCTGCTAGTAGGGAGGGAACAGGTCGATGCAGCGGTTGACGGTCTCGGCGGCGTCGGTGGTGTGCAGGGTGGAGAGCACCAGGTGGCCGGTCTCGGCGGCGGCAAGCGCGGTCTTGAGGGTCTCGGCGTCGCGGATCTCGCCGACCAGGATGACGTCGGGGTCCTGGCGCATGGCGGCCCGCATGGCGATGGTGAAGTCGTCGGTGTCGACCCGGACCTCCCGCTGGCTCACCATCGCCAGCTTGTCGGCGTGCAGCACCTCGATCGGGTCCTCGATGGTGACGATGTGCACAGCGTTGTTGGCGTTGACGTGGTCGATCATGGCGGCCAGGGTGGTCGTCTTGCCCGAACCGGTCGGGCCGGTGACCAGCACCAGTCCGCGGTGGTGCTCGGCCAGCTGGGCGATCACCGGCGGGAGTCCAAGGGCCTCGATCGACAGCGCGCCGGCCTGCACCCGCCTGAACACCATGCCGACCGAGCCCCGCTGGCGGAAGGCGTTGACCCTGAATCTCCCGACCCCGCCCACCGAGTAGGCGAAGTCGGCCTCGTTGCAGCGCTGGAACTCCTCGAACAGACCGGGCCGGATCACCTCGCCGAGCAGGTTCTCGGTCATCTCCGGGGTGAGCACTGGACCGTCGATGGCGATCAACCGGCCATCCACCCGGATCCGCGGCGGCGACCCCGCCTTGAGGTGCAGGTCCGACCCCCGCGCGGCGACCAACGCCTCCAGCCAGGCCAGCATGCTCATCACCTGGTTCCCCTTTCCCAGTCACTGCGCGAAGAAGCCATCCCTTGAACCGGTCGGCCCTTGCCGGGCATGGCTTGAGCGGCTCGGATGGTTGAGCCCGCCGCCCGCGTGCAAGGATCAGGGTGTGCCCGAACCGGAATCGACCAGGAGGGCCTTGCATGGCCGGCTCGATGACCGAGATCCCCGTCAACGGCGGCGCGGTACCCGCCTACGTCTCCCTGCCCCCCGCGGGCAACGGCCCAGGCGTCGTGGTCATCCAGGAATGGTGGGGCCTGGTCCCACATATCCGGAATGTGGCCGACCGTCTGGCCGCCCAGGGCTTTGTCGCCGTCGCCCCCGACCTGTACCGGGGCAAGCAGACCAGTGAGCCGGACGAGGCGGGCAAGCTCATCATGGAGATGCAGCTGCAGCAGGCGGCCAAGGACATGGCGGCGGCCGTGGACGCGCTGCTGGCCATGCCGGAGACCACCGGCGACGGGGTCGGCGTCATCGGCTTCTGCGTCGGCGGCGGGCTGGCGCTGTACCTGGCCAGCCTGAAGCCGGAGGTCGCCGCCGTTGTCTGCTACTACGGCTTCCCGCGCGAGGGCCTCGACTGGGACCTGTCGGCGGTCAAGGGATCGGTGCTCGGGCACTTCGCCGCCGACGACGACTTCGCCCCCAGCGAGCTGGTCGACAGCATGGAGCGGGAGCTGGCCGATGCCGGGGTTGAGGTGACCTTCCACCACTATCCGGGCACCACCCACGCCTTCTTCAACGACGACCGGCCGGAGGTCTACGACGCCGACGCGGCCGACCGGTCGTGGCAGCGGACGATCGAGTTCCTCAGGGCCCGCCTCGGCGGCTGACATGAGCCGGCAGCCAAGCCCTGGGAACCTGTGGCGCAACCTTCGCGACTCCGACGTCGGCCCGGCGAGGACGACCCTACGACTGATGGTGAACATGACCAGGCGGCTGCGCGGTCGGCCCTGCTGCGGCCACCCCGGCGAACCCGGCTGCTGACGCGGCGTCGACAACGGTGCCGGTCGGCACCCCAGCGACCACGGAGACCACGCCCATTGAGCCGGCTTCTGGGCGGGTTGAGGGGGAACGCATTCGGTATGCTGACCGGACCCGACCGACCCGGAGGCCCCCTTGGCAGCTGACAGCGAGCGGTCAGGCATCCGCCCGAAGAGCGGACCCGTCCCGCTGCTGCTGGCCCTCGTCGCCTGCGTCCCCGGCAGCCTGCTCGGCCTGGCCCATCTGTTCAACCTCGGTGGCCCCCATCTCGCGCCGCCGCTGCTGGCGCTGACCTACGGCGTGGCCGTCATCGGGGCGGCGTTCGTGCTCGCCTGGGCCGCCGAGGCGGCCCAGCTCGACGTGTCGGCCAGCCTGGCCATCGGCGTCCTGGCCCTGATCGCGGTCCTGCCCGAGTACGCGGTCGGGTTCGTGTTCGCCTGGAAGGGCGGCAACGACGTCGAGCAGTTCGGCGCCGGCTGCCAGGCGCCGGATGACCCAGGCGCCTCCAACTGCGATCTGGTGCTGGCCAACATGACCGGGGCCAACCGGCTGCTGATCGGCATCGGCTGGTCGATGATCGTGTTCATCGCCTACTGGCAGTGGCGGCGGCGGGGCGAGCCCCACAAGGGCGTCAAGATGGAGCGCACCAAGTCGGTCGAGCTGGCCTACCTGACGATCGCCTGCGCCTACTGCCTGACCCTACCGCTCAAGCGGACCGTGACCCTGATCGACGCGGTCATCCTGGTCTGCATCTTCATCGCCTACACCCTGCGGATCTCCAAGGCGGCCCAGACCGAGCCCGACCTGATCGGCCCGGCGGCCTGGATCGGGGGGATGAGCAAACGGGCCAGGCGGATCAGCGTGCTGTCGATGTTCGCCGTCGCCGGCATCGTGATCCTGCTGGTGGCCGAGCAATTCGCCGAGTCGCTGGTCGAGACCGGCACCGAGCTGGGGGTGAGCGAGTTCCTGCTCGTCCAGTGGCTGGCCCCACTCGCCTCGGAGGCGCCCGAGCTGCTGGTGGTCGCCCTGTACGCCTGGCGGCTGAAGACCGGCGAGGCGCTCACGGCGGTGGTCTCCTCCAAGATCAACCAGTGGACGCTGCTGGTCGGCACCCTGCCGCTGGTGTTCGCGATCGCCTCGGGCAGCCTGAGCGGGCTGCCGGTCGGGTCCGCCCAGCGCCAGGAGGTGCTGCTGACCGCCGCCCAGACCGTGTTCGCGGTGGCTCTGCTGGTCAACCTGTCCATCTCCCTGCGCGAAGCCTTCGCCCTGTTCGGGCTGTTCTGGGCGCAGTTCGTCCTCACCGCGGTGGTGCCGGCGTCAGCCAGGGGGAGGGAGCTGCTGGCGCTGTCGGCGATCTACCTCGTGCTCGGGCTGTGGCTGATCACCCGCAAGTTCGGCGACTTCAAGGACCGGCTCCGGGACGGCCTGCGCACCCCCTACTCGGAGCTGGAGCCGGAGGCGTCCTCGGGGGCTCAGGCCACGAAGTAGAAGATCAGCCCGAGCACGGCGTAGACGGCCAGCAGCTGGAGGCCCTCGAACCAGGTCGACTCGCCCTCCTGGGTGACCTGGTTGGCGACGATGATGGCCAGGAAGATGGCGCCGATCTCGAAGCCGTTGAACACCAGCGCCATCGGGAACGGCCCGATGAAGAAGCTCAGCAGGACCAGCACAGGCGCGGCGAACATGGCGATCTGCGCGCTC
>DATHIG010000523.1:0-3861 GCA_035490035.1 Actinomycetes bacterium | reverse complement strand
GCCCGGCCTCGAAGACGAAGGTGGCGGAGTCGGAGCCGGTGGCGAGGTCGGTGACGGTCTTGCCGGTCGCCTTGGTCACCGTCACCGCGTCGGTGCCATCGGCGCTGTCGGCAACGACGCGCACCCGTTCGGAGGTGGTCGTCGCGGCGTCGCTGCTGGTGGCAACGTCGGCGGGGTAGGTCGTCAGCGCAGCGGGCGGCGTGCCCATCCCGAGCGTGTAGTGGGCCTGGACCTCGCCCGCAGGCAGGACGCGCCCGTAGAGCGCGATGTTGGAGAACCGGCCTGCGAACGGCTGCTCCCCCAGGGTGAAACGCAGGAAAGGCGTGTTGATCGCTGGGATGCCGGTCCCAATACCGCTGTCCAGCGTGCCGCTGCCGACCAGGACGCCGTTCTGGTAGACCTTCCACGCGCCATCGCCCACCGTGACCACGAAGTGGTGGATGGAGTCCGGCATGACCTGGGGGTTCAGGACGGCGTTGTAGGCCGCGAGACCGTTCCCGTTCCGGTCCGTGATGTTGCCGCCGAGGGAAGGCAGGTACGCCTCGAAGCCGGAGTTCAACTGCGCGGTGAACGAGACGAAGAAGTTGCACAGGTTGCGGTGCGGGTAGGTCGTGTGGGTCGGGGAGACCCATTGCTCGTAAGAGTAGGCCCCGGAAATCTCCGGTATCTGGGTCGTGTGCGTCTCTGCGCCCTCGTTCTGCGCGACAGCGGGCAGCGCCGTTGACGGCCCCAGTCCGTAACCGATGGGCGGACCCTGGGTGTGGACTGTGCCGTTCGCTGGACCTGCTGGCTGCCAGGTCGCCGGGTACTCGGGGATGATGCTGTTCGCGGCGACAGCCTGACCGGAGGGTTCATCGAACTTCCAGTAGTGGAGCGCCCCGGAGGCGACCACCGCCTCGTCGTAGTTGGCAACGCGAAGCGTTCCCGCGACGTTGATGTTGTCGATGTTGGTGCCCTGGACGGTGCCCGACGCGGCCCAGAACTGGCCGAACACCCCGTGGGTGAAGTGCTCGCCGTCCAGGTGCGGGGCGAGGTCCAACGTGTTCGTGACGACGACCGCGTTGTCGGAGATGCGTCGCACCGTGCAGGTGACGACGGTGCCGACCGCCTGAATGGTGACCCGGTACCAGGTGTCGAGCGGGAGGTTGGCCTGTCGAGGGCCTATCGAAGTCATGCTGTTGTTGGTGATCCGCATGAAGCCGCTGCTGTCACCGGAACTCTCAAGACGGACCGTGAAGCCGTCCATGCCGTTGACCGGGTCGGCACCGTTGGGGGTGCACCAGAACATGACCTCGTAGATGTCCCGGCCACCGCCCTGGAGCATGTCGAAGGTGTAGGTGAAGTCGCCCGTGATGTCCCAGCGCGAGTACGGCTTGCCTCGCCACCCTCGGTACGCGCCGTTGGTCCACAGCGACGGGGCCGGGTTGCCGACCGCCGCGTCGAGCGTCACCGGGTACTGACCGGGGAACGGGTCGGGAGCAACGGTGACTACGTCGATGTCCCGAGGCAGCCCGTTGGCGAAGGTCTCCGGGAACACCAGCGGCGGCGGACCGGCGAACACGAACGTCGCCTCGTCGGTGCCCTCCGCTGTGTCGGCCGGATTCTCGAACCGAGGAATCGTGACCGAGTAGTCCACCGTCACGTCGGCGTGGTCAATCGAGCCGACGCGGCTCTGGGTGCTGCTCGCCCCGTTGAAGGTCGTGCGGACCTTGAAGTTCGCTGCCTGCAACTGCGCCAGGGTGACCGGGAATATCGCCGTGTCGTTGCTGGGCACAGTCGTATCGGCCCCGGTGCCCGCTGTCCCAAGCGGGGTGGTCCCGCTGTACGGCTGGAACCGGATCGAGACGAACCGCGCGGCGTTGTTGACCAGGGTGCGGATCGTCACCGAGACGCTGTTGATCGTCGCGCCAGCCGGGATCGAGGAGAAGTCGTAGCCGCTGGTCTCGATGTAGCCGATGGCGTTCGAGACGCTGCTCGTCCAGGTCGCGTAGGTCGCCGGGGTGCTGCCCGGCGACCCGTCTACCGCATTGGTGACGTTGGCCCAGGTGGTCCCAGAAGTGACCGGCGTACCGGAGCCACGCCTAGTGAGGGTAGGCATGGTGCTACCCCCTCACGTCGTCGTAGATCAGGCCCCGGTGAAGGTGTGCGTCCAGGTGACGGTGAGGGAGTCCCCGGCTGCCTTCGGGGCAGGAGAGGCCAGGAGGACACGGCTGACGGTGTTCGCGGCCGGGCTGGTCGCGTCGGTGGCGATGGTGTCGTTGACGATGACGGCCTCGGTGATGTTGCTGGCCGTCGTGCCCTCGCCCGCCGCGTAGGTGCGCTTGAAGGTCGCCACGTTGCCGGAGACGGATGGGAAGGTCGCGTCGAACGCCTTGTTGGAGGTGGGCAGGTACGTCGCCAGAGCGGCTCCTGCGCCCGTCTTGGCGACGGCGGTAGCGCCGGTACCCAACTTCATTCCGGTGGCGCTGGCGGGCTGCCCTGAGGTCGCCACGGCCCGCGCCACATAGAAGTTGTCACCGGCCGTGGTGATGAGGTTCTTCTGCTTCGACTCGTGGTACTTCTTGCCGTCCTTGTCGAACCACTCGACCAGGACATCGCCCTCGATGACCATGACATCGGCGTTGTCGCGGCGGCGCTCCGCCTGAACAGCGACCTGGTCGCGGCCCTGGCCCTTGTCCTCTGCCATTGGTGTGCCTTTCGCTGTGAGGTGGAGCGGGTGACAAACATGTCACCCCGGTCCGGCAGACCGGCCCTCAGGAGGTAGGGACCAGTCTGCCGGACGGTAGGGGTTACGCCTCGGCTCCGACCGGCTCGGAGTCCTGCGGCTCGGCGTCCTGCGTCTCGGAGTCAGCGGCCATGACCGCCGCGTCCGAAGCCCAGGCGGTGCCGGTCCAGTGAGCCTTCTGGTTGTTTCCCAGCAGGACGTGCTGGCCCGGAGTCCAGGCCGTGGTCGGGCTGGCCGTGACGCCAGTCATGCCCGCGAGGCTCTGGGGGGCGTAGGAGTCCACCGGAGTCCAGGTGCCGGGGGTGCCAGCGGTCGCACCGGTCGCGGGGACACCGCTGGAGATGCAGTCACAGGCGGCCTCAGGCGGGGCCACGTCGGTCAGTTGGACGTGCAGGTGGTCGCCACTGAGGATCGGCTCCAGGAGAGGCCCTGCGGTGCCGCCAGAGCCCCGGACGACGTTGTACGGGCCGACGCCCCACCCGGAGCCCGTCTTGGTCGCCGCACCGTTGATGGTGAACGAGACCGCCGCGTTCTCAATGGTGAAGTCACCCAGCGTTCCGCCCTGCATGAACGGCACGAGGATGTAGCCGTAGGTGCCCTGCGCCTCCGGGTTCTCCGGGTCGCAGGCGACCTGGGGAACGTTGCTCCAGAGTTCGAGCGCGAAGCCGTAGTCGCAGGCCGACCGGTCCGAGTTGACCCGGAAGCCCACGGCGTTGCCCTGCCAGTCGTAGACCGCAGCCTGACCGGTGAGCATGGCGTACAACTCGGGGTTGACCGCACAGAACGTGATGACCGCGGTGTAGCCGGTCAGGGTCGGGCAGGCCGCGTCACGAACGCAGACCTTGCCCGAGGCGTTCGTGACGCTGATCTCCTCGCCCTCATCGGTGTTGGCCGTGAAGGCGACGGACACGAACCCGTCAGTGGTGACCGATCCGCACGCGCCCGCCTTGGGACGCCCGCAGCCGTCGAGGGCCGTAGCCCGCATCACCCGCCCACGGACCAGTGGGAAACAGTTGTTCGACACGGGCCTACTCCTCGTCCTTGTTGGCGGACTTCACCTTGGCGACGACCTCGGCCGGAGCATTGAAGCCACCCCGGTCGTAGTTCACGGTCACCACCCGCTGGTCCAGACCTGC
>DATHIG010000522.1:0-26669 GCA_035490035.1 Actinomycetes bacterium | reverse complement strand
CCGACGGCCAGGTGGTGCTGGTCATCCTGTCGGCCACCATGCTGGTCGCCACCGCGGTCGGGCCGGTCGACGTGGTGCTGCTGATGGGCGGCCGCAGCTCCTGGAACCTGTTCAACACCCTGGTCTCCCTCGGCGCCAACCTGGCCCTCAACTTCGCCCTCACCCCCCGGTACGGCCTGGCCGGGGCGGCGGTGGCGTTCGCGGTCGGCATCCTGCTCAACAATCTGCTCCCGCTGGTCCAGGTGTGGCGGTCGATGGGCCTGCACCCGTTCGGGCAGGGGACCGGCGTTGCCGCGGTGCTGTCGGCGGTCAGCTTCGGGCTGGTCGGGCTGGGCATCCGGGCCCTGCTCGGCCCGACCGTCGCCGGGTTGGTGGCCTACGCCGCCGCCGGCGTCGGCCTGTACGCGGTCCTGCTCTGGCGCTTCCGGGACCGCCTGGAGTGGGAGGCCCTCCGCGACATCCTGCGCCGGCGGGCCGGCCGGTCCCGATCGATGGGTCCGGGAGCCGGCGCCGCCACCCCGAACCCCCCCGGTGCGGAGGCGTGATGGGCGGCCGGCTGGTCCTGGTCGGGGTGGTGGTCGCCGCCCTGGTCCTGGCCGTGGTGGCGTTCACCGCCTCGAGGCGCTCCGGCGGGGCCGTGGCCGGTCCCGGCGGGACCGGGAACGGCAACCGGCCGAACGTGCTGGTGCTGGTGACCGACGACGCCAGGGCCGAGACCATCCAGGCGATGCCCAAGACGCGGCGCTGGCTGGCCGAGGCCGGGGTCACCTACACCCAGGGGTACGCCACCACCCCGAGCTGCTGCCCGTCGCGGGCGTCGATCCTGAGCGGCCGCTACGTCCACAACCACGGCGTGCTCCGGCAGCGGCTGGCCGACCGGCTCGACCAGCGGACCACCCTGCAGCGCTACCTCAGGGACGCCGGCTATCGCACGGCCATGGCCGGCAAGTACCTCAACCGCTGGCCGCTGCGGCGCCCGCCGCCGTTCTTCGACCGCTGGGCACTGGCCAACGGCGGCTACTACAACCAGGTGTGGCAGGTGGACGGCAAGGTTCGCCGGGTCCCCACCTACTCGACCAGCTTCATCGGCGACCAGGCCCTCGCCTACCTGGCCGAGTTCGAGCGCGACGACGCCCGGCCCTGGTTCGCCTACCTGGCCCCGTTCGCCCCCCACGACCCAAGGGTGCCGGAGTCGAGGTACGCCAAGGCGACCTTCCCGGCGCTGGGCCGGGCCGGGACCGCTGGCGGGCCCGACGTCGCCGGCAAGCCCCGCTACCTGCGCGACCGGGCGCCGGTGGCCGGGCCGACGGTGGCGGCGCTGCGGACCGGCCAGCTGCGCACCCTGCTGTCGGTCGACGACCTGGTCGACCGGGTGCTGAGCAGGCTCCAGGAGACCGGCGAGCTGGACGACACGCTGGTCTTCTTCCTCTCCGACAACGGCTACTCCTGGGGGGAGCACCGTCACGTGGGCAAGTTCGTGCCCTACACCGAGTCGATCAAGGTCCCGTTCCTGGCCCGCTGGCCGGGACGGCTCCCCGCCGGCGCGGTCGACGACCGCCTGGTCGCCACCATCGACATCAAGCCGACGGTGCTGGCCGCGGCCGGCGTCCGGCCCGACCCCGACGACACCGTCGACGGCCGCTCCCTGCTGGACGGCGGGCGGCGCGAGCGGCTGCTGGCCGAGTACTGGCGCGACCCGGCCAACGCCCCTGGGATCCGCGACTGGGCCGCCCTGCGCACCGCCACCTGGCAGTACATCGAGAACTACGACCAGCCGGGCGGGCCCGGCGTCTACCGGGAGTTCTACGACCTGGCCGGCGACCCTGGCATGGAGCGAAATCTGCTCGCCGACGACGACCCGGCCAACGACCCGCCAGCGACGCTGGGCGCCGACCTGGCCGCGGCCCGTGCCTGCAAGGGGGCGGGCTGCCCGTGAGCCCGACCCGTCGGGCGGGCCGGCCCGCCCTCCCCGAACCCCCCCCGACCGCCGGCGGGGGGCGCCCGCCCGGAGCCGGGCCCCGGGGCGGCGCCCGGGAGCTGGAATGGCTGGCCGAGGTGCTGTGGGGGCCGACCCCCCGCGTCGAGGTGGTGGTCGGCGTCCCGTCGTCGCTCGGCTGGGGTGTCCTGCCCGACCTGCGGCGCCCGCGGGTGCTGGTGCCGCTGACCTCGCGGCGGGCCGCCGCCGAGGCGGTCCGCCAGTACAGCGACGGCATGACCCAGCGGGCCCGGCTGGCCAAGGCCGCGGTCGGCCTCGGCCTGCGCAGCGGCGCCCTGCAGTGGTGGCTGCGCCGCCGCGGCCTGCTGTTCGGTGCCGTCGGGCCGGCCGAGGGGACCCTGCTCGGCGACCACGTGGCCACGGCGCTCGGCCGGCCCGACCTGGCGGCCGCGATCGTCCTGGGCCCGGTGCGGCCCAACCGCAAGCCGGTCGTGCAGCTCATCGGGCGCGGCGGCCAGCCGGTCGGCTACATGAAGGTCGGCTGGAACGACCTGACCCGCCGCCTGGTCCGCGCCGAGGCCGACATGCTGCGGCGGCTGGCCGAGGCCAGCCCGCGCAGCTTCACCGCCCCCGGCCTGCTCCACCAGGGCCAGTGGCATGGGCTGGAGATCACCATCAGCTCGGCCCTGCCCCACCGGCTGTGGCGCCGCGGCCGCCGCTACGCCATGCCGCCGCCGGCCGTCTCCAGGGAGGTCGCCGCCCTCGGCGGGGTCGAGGTCATGCCGCTGGGGGAGAGCCCGTGGTGGGCCGGCCTGCGCCGGCGCCTGGCCCCCATCCGGCAGGCCATGGACGTCGGGCCCGCCGGGACGCAGACCGACGGCCGGGCCGCGACCGCCCTCGACGCCACCATCGAGGCGCTCGCTGGGCAGGCGGCGACCCGGCTCGCCTTCGCCACCTGGCATGGCGACTGGGGCCCATGGAACCTGCGCTCGACCCCTGGCCGGCTGCTGGTCTGGGACTGGGAGCGCAGCGGCGACGGCGTGCCGCTCGGCTTCGACCTGCTCCATTTCGGCTACCAGACCGCCCTGCAGGGCCTCGGGCAGCCGCCGGCCGCGGCGGCGGCCACCGGCCGCGACCGGGCGGCGCCGCGGCTGGCCGAGCTGGGCCAGCAGGCCGGGGTCGAGGAGCTGCTGCTCACCCTGTACCTGCTGGAGCGGCTCTGCCGGGCCGCCGAGGCCGAGGTCTCGGCGGTGACCGGCCGGCCGGACACGGTCGGCGCCGCCCTGCTCGAGGTGCTCGGGCGGCGCCTGCGACAAGGGGGGACCGGATGAACGACCATCGGCTGGTGTTCGTGGGCGGGCTGCACCGCAGCGGCACCACCCCGCTGACCCGCTGCCTGGCCGCGCACCCGCAGGTGAGCGGCTTCCACGGCACCGGCGTGGAGGAGGACGAGGGCCAGCACCTCCAGACCGTCTACCCTCCGGCCAAGGCCAACGGCGGGCCTGGCCGGTTCGCGCTGCGGCCAGCCTCCCACCTCACCGAGGCGTCGCCGCTGCTCACCCCGGACACCGCGTCCCGTCTGCCGGAGCAGTGGCGGCCTCACTGGGACCTGGGCAAGCCGGTCCTGGTCGAGAAGTCCCCGCCCAACCTGCTGATGGGCCGGTTCCTGCAGGCCGCCTTCCCCGACGCCCGCTTCGTGATGGTGGTCAGGCACCCGGCGATCGTCAGCCTCTCCACCCGCAAGTGGGTGAGGCTCCGCTCGGTCGGGGACCTGCTCGACCACTGGTTCGCCGCCCACCGGCTGTTCGAGGAGGACGCCGCCTTCCTGCGCCACCTGCTGGTGGTCAAGTACGAGCAGCTGGTGGGGGAGCCGGAGCGGGCCCTGGCCGAGATCGCCGCCTTCCTGGAGCTGGAGGGGCCGATCCCAGCCGGCGGGATCGACACCCGCCGCAGCGCCACCTACCAACGGCAGTGGCAGGAGCTGTCGGAGGCCAGGGGATGGCGCCGCGAGCGCTTCCGGTCGCTGTGCCGCCGCCACGAGCCGGCCGCCAACCACTTCGGCTACAGCCTGCTCGACCTGGACCGTGCCGACCCTTTCCCGGTCGGCTCCCGCCGCATCCCCTGACCGCGCCTCCCGCCACCACCGATATGCTTGGCCCTCGCTCGGTCGCGGTGAAGGAGCGTTCATGGGTGACGAAGGCCGGCAGGAGCCAGCACGCGTGCTGGTCGGGCAGCTCGGGTCACGGGTCGGCGACCAGGTGCGGGTGTGTGGCTGGGTGCAGACGCTCCGGCTGCAACGGCGCATGCAGTTCGTGGTCCTTCGTGACGAGACCGGCGCGGTGCAGCTCACCAACCGGCGCGAGCTGCGCCCCGGCCTCGACCAGCAGCTGGACGCCCTCACGGTCGGGTCGGCGGTCGCCCTGACCGGCCGGGTCGTCGACGCGCCGCAGGTGAAGCTCGGCGGGATCGAGGTGCTGGTCGACTCGGTCGACCTGGTCTCGACCGCCGAGCAGCCGCTGCCGATCGCCGAGACCAGCAACATCGACCTCCGGCTGGACTGGCGGTTCCTGGATCTGCGGGCTCCCCGGCAGCACCTGACCTTCGTCGTCGGCGACCTGTTCGAGCAGAGCATGCGGTCCTTCCTCCGGGCACGGCGGTTCACCGAGCTGCACACCCCCAAGCTGATGGGGGCGGCGTCGGAGTCGGGCGCCGAGGTGTTCCGGGTCGACTACTTCGGGTCGTCGGCCTACCTGGCCCAGTCGCCGCAGTTCTACAAGCAGATGGCGATCGCCGCCGGCTTCGACCGGGTGATGGAGGTCGGGCCGGTGTTCCGGGCCGAGCCCAGCTTCACCTCCCGCCACTCGACCGAGTTCACCGGGCTGGACCTGGAGATGGCCTGGATCGACTCGGTCGACGACGTGATGCGCATGGAAGAGGAGATGCTGGCCGCCGCGATCGCGGCGGTGCGCGACAGCCTCGGCAAGGAGATCGAGGAGACCTTCGGCGTCAGCCTCGCGGTCCCGGCGACACCGTTCCCGCGCCTGCCGCTGGCCGAGGCGCGCGAGCAGCTGTTCCAGGCCGGCTGGCAGCCGGGCGAGCGGGCCTCGGAAGACCTCGACGGCGAGGGCGAGCGCCTGCTCTCGAAGCTGGTCGCCGACAAGTTCGGGCACCAGTTCGTGTTCGTCACCGACTACCCGGTGTCGGTGCGGCCCTTCTACCACATGCGTCCCGACGGCGACCCGACGGTCACCAGCAGCTTCGACCTCATCTGGAACGGCCTGGAGGTGACCACCGGCGCCCAGCGGGAGCATCGCTACGAGGTCCTGGTCGCCCAGGCCGCCGAGAAGGGCATCCCGCTGGAGCCGATCAGCCACTACGTGAGCTGCTTCCGCTACGGCTGCCCCCCGCACGGGGGCCTCGGCATCGGCGTCAGCCGCCTGCTGATGAAGCTCCTGGACCTCCCCTCCATCCGCGAGGCCACCCTGTTCTTCCGCGGCCCCAACCGCCTGACCCCGTAACCGGCCGCTGCCCCATCCGCCTGGCCGGTGTCGGACCGGCACGCGAGAATGTCCGGTATGACGACGCAGGCGAGGGGCCGGCGGAGCTGGCTGCTGTCGGGCGACTTCGGCCGCTTCTGGCTGGGCCAGACGATCTCCAACCTCGGCAGCTCGTTCACGCTGTTCGCGCTGCCCCTGCTGGTGTTCAAGCTGACCGGCTCGCCGATCAACCTCGGCATCACCACCGCGGCCGAGTTCGTCCCCTACCTGCTGTTCGGGCTGGTCATCGGGGCCTGGGTCGACCGGGTCGACCGCAAGCGCCTGATGATCGCCACCGACCTGGCCCGGGCGGCCGTGATCGCCACCATCCCGCTGCTGGCCGCCGCCGATGCCCTGTCGGTCGGCTGGGTGTACGCGGTGGCGTTCTGCAGCGCCACCCTGACCGTCGCCTTCGACGCCGCCCAGTTCGCCGCGATCCCGAGCCTTGTGCCCTCCGGCGACGACCTGGTCAGCGCCAACGGCCGCGTCCATGCCAGCTACTCGGCCGCCCAGATCGCCGGGCCGCTGCTGGCCGGCCTGCTCATCACGGTCGCGCCGGTCCAGCAGGTGCTGTGGGTCGACGCGGCCTCGTTCCTGGTCTCGGCCGGCACGCTGCTGCTGATCGGCAGGGCCTTCAACGCCCCCCGGGACGGGGAGGCGCGGCGGACGATCCGCCACGACGTCGTCGACGGCCTGCGCTACGTCCTCGGCCACCCGGTGCTGCGCAACATCTCGGCCATGATGGCGCTCATCAACCTGGTCGGGGCCACCGTCTACACGCAGCTGGTGGTCTTCGCCAAGCGCCAGCTGGACGCCAGCGACACCCGGGTGGCGCTGCTCTACTCGGCCGGCAGCGCCGGGGTGGTGCTGCTGTCGCTGGCGGCGGGGCCGCTACGTCGGCGGCTGTCGTTCAGCGTCGCCGCCCTTGGCGCCCTGCTGGTCGACGGCCTGCTCACCGTCGTGCTGGCCGCGACCCGCTGGTACTGGGCGGCGCTGCTGCTGTGGGCGGCCATCTCCGGCCTTGGCATCTTCTTCAACATCAACACCGGAAGCCTGCGCCAGCAGATCGTCCCCAACCACCTGCTCGGCCGGGTGATCAGCATCGCCGGCGTGCTCGCCTGGTCGGCCATCCCGGTCGGTGCCCTGGCCGGCGGCTGGGCCGTCGAGCGCACCGGCAGCGTCGCCCTGGTCTACGGCGTCATCGGGTCCCTGGTCGCCCTGATCGCGCTCGCCTTCTCCTTCGGCCCGCTCGGCCACGCCGAACGCTACCTGCCGGCCGGCCAGCCGGAGCCCGCCGACGAGCCCTGACCCCGCCTGGCACGACCAGGGCGAGGACCTGGTGGAGCGCCACACGGACGAAACGCTGTGGGAGCTCATGTACTTCGGCAAGGCCCGCCCTGACCCCGTTGGCGCGGCCTCAAGCCCCACCCAGCCCGGGCCCGGGCGCCCTCTCGGGTCGAAGCGCCCCCGCCGGACGGCGCCTGCTCGCTCATGGCTCGTCAGAGCACCAGCAGGAGCCGCAGGCGGTCCTCGACGGCACCTAGCACGGCGGGAGACACGGTACCGAACGGATGGGAAGCGAGTCGGTCAGCGGCCAGCGCGCGGAGCTGCTCGCACATGGCGAAGCTGAGGTCGCGCAGCCCACCGTCCGGTGGGCGAACCTCGATGTGGGTCGGGATTCCCCGGTTGCGGGTGGTGAACGGAACAGCGCTGACCAGCCCGGCCGGACTCTGGTTGAACGGGTCGGCGGACACCACCAGGACGGGACGCTGGCCGGTCTGCTCATGCCCACGGGAGGGGTTCAGGTCGGCAAGCCAGACCTCACCTCGGCGGATGGTCCTCACAGATCACGGAGCCCGTCGCCGAGCGTGCCGTCCAGCTCTGCCCGCTCGTCCAGTTCCGCTGCCCAGGCGGCCCGGTCGCCCGCAAGACGTGCATAGGCGGCGTGGAGATCGGCGAAGAACCGCTCGCGGCGGTAGCGCTCGACCGCCTCCTCCAGAACCCGCTGCAACGGCTCGCCGGTGGCCGCGGCCAGCTCGCGCAGAAGCTCATGGGTGTGCTCGGTCACGCGAACTGTTGTCGATGCCATCACGGGTCCCCACGCGTTGTTGCAAGATCATCTACAGATGAGTCTACAGCAGGCGGTACGGGCGGTGAACGCCTCGCCCGTGGCGTCGATCACCAGGTTGACCAGCCGCGTCGCATGCCGGCAGCCTCCCGCCGCCGGTTGGCCTTACGGGGTGCCGGAGAACTGCACGACGCCCTGATGGTTCTCGGAGGCGACCTGGGTGAACTCGCCGCCGAAGGCGACGCGGCCGCTGGCGATGGCCGCCCCGAACGCGCCGAAGACGCCGTTGGCGTCGGGGTTCCAGCTCTCCAGGCCGCCGCCGGAGGCGCGCAGGGCGGCCAGGTGGCCGCGGCTGGCGCCGCCGATGGTGGTGAAGTGGCCGCCGACGTACAGGATCGAGGAGGAGACCACGATCGCCTCCACGTCGCCGTTGGTGGCCACGTTCCACACCGGTGAGCCGCCGACGGTCGGCCCGTAGGCCTGCACGTAGCCGCCGGTGCTGCGGCCGCCGGCGAACACCGTCCGCCCGGAGGCCGACACCGTGACCTCGCCGACGACGTCGGCGGTGGCGCTGGGGCTCCACGCCCGCAGGCTGGCCACGCCGGTCGACACGGCGGCCGCGTTGCGGCGCGAGGAGCCGTTGACCAGGGCGAAGTCTCCGCCGAAGTAGAGGGTGTTGCCGTCGGCGGAGACGTCCATGGACAGCACCGTGGCGAAGTTGCCGGTGCCGTTCGACACGTTCGGCTTGAAGGTGGTGGACAGGTTCCCGCTGGTGGCGTTGAAGGCGGCCAGGCGCTGCCGGCCGGCCCCCTCGGCCGAGTCGAAGTCGCCGCCGACGTACACGGTGGCGCCGCTGTTGGAGGTCGTGACCGCCTTGACGCTGTCGTTGACGTACGGGCTCCAGCCGAAGGCGGCGCCGCTGGAGGGGCTGAGGGCGGCGACCCGGGAGCGGGCCGCCCCGCCCACCGCGGAGAAGTCGCCGCCCACGTACACCCGGGTGCCGGCCGGGGACACCGTCAGCGCCCGGACGACCCCGTTGGCGTTCGGGTTCCACGACAGCAGCGTCCCGTCGCTGGCGTTGAAGGCGGCCAGCCGGTTGCGCGTCGACCCGTTGACGGTCGTGAAGCTGCCGCCGATGTAGACCGTGCCGCCCAGGTAGGCGACGGCGTTCACGCGCCCGTTGGTCTGCGGGGTGCCGTTGTCCGGGTCGGCGCTGACCACCGCGGCCGCGGGCCGCGAGATGGCCACGGACACGGCGATGGCGGTCGCCAAGGCCAGGAGCAGCGCCAGCACCGGGAGGAGCAGACGCGCGCGCGATGTCATGGGTGATATCCCCCTCTTGTCTTGCTTGGGCCTATGCGTCGCGGAGCCTACCCAGGCGGGGCCGCTGTCGGCCAATCCAACCGGTCAAGCAGGGCGTCGAGCAGCTCCCCTGGGACGGCGACATTGCCGTCGCTCCCGGTGCCCACGCGGACGCTCGGCTTGTGCCGGCCGTGGTAGTCGGACCCGCCGGTGGCGAGCAGGCCGCGTCGCTCCACCAGGCCGGCCAGCGAGCGGCGGAGCCCGGCGTCGTGCTGGGAGTGCCATACCTCGACGCCGTCGACGCCGGCCTCCAGCGCCTCGGCCAGCACCCGGTCGCGCTCCGGCGGGGCCAGGCGGCCCGGATGGGCCAGCACCGCAACCCCGCCGGCCTTGGCGGCGATGGCGACCGCGTCGGTCACCGAGACGCTCGGGGCCGGCACGTAGGCCGGCCTGCCCGAGGACAGGTAGCGGTCGAACGCCTCGGCTACGTCGGCGACGGCCCCACGGGCGATCAGCGCCCGCGCAAAATGGGCCCGCGACAGGGCGCTGGGCCCGGCGATCCCGGCCGCCTCCTGGTAGCCGACCCCGGTGAGCCGCTGCAGCCGCTCGCCGATGGCCAGGTTGCGCTCCTGCCGGCCGCGCCTGGCCAGCTCGACCGACTCGGCCAGGTCCGGCTCCAGCAGCCCCTCCCCGTACAGGAGCACGTGCACGACCCGGTCGCCGACCGAGGCGGTGAGCTCACAGCCGGCCAGCACCCGGACCCCGAGAGGCCGACCGGCCGCCCGCGCATCGGCGACCGAGGCGACGGTGTCGTGATCGGTGACCGCCAGCACGCCCACCCCGGCCGCGGCGGCGGCCTCGACCAGCTCCCGCGGCCGGTCGCTGCCGTCGCTGGCCACGGTGTGGGTGTGCAGGTCGACCGCCGCGGGGGCCCCCCTCCCGCTGGTCATGGCGCTACCGGTCGGCGGGGGCGGTGAGCCGGTTGGCCTCGAGCCAGGCGAGGACCTGGTGGACCGAGTCGTCGACGCTCTCAGCCTCGGTGTGCAGCACGATCTCGGGGTCGAGGGGCGGCTCATAGGGGTCGGAGACGCCGGTGAAGTTCTTGATCTCGCCGGACAGCGCCTTGGCGTACAGGCCCTTGACGTCGCGCTCGGCGCAGGTCGAGACGGGCGCGGCCACATGCACCTCGACGAAGTTGTCGACCGCGGTCCGCACCCGGTCGCGTGCCTCCCGGTAGGGGGAGATGGCCGCCACCAGCACGGCAACACCGTGCTTGGACAGCTTGCCGGCGACGTAGCCGATCCGGGCGATGTTGGTGTCGCGGTCCTCCCGGCTGAAGCCGAGGCCCTGGCAGAGGTTGGTGCGGACCTCGTCGCCGTCGAGCAGCTCGACCCGGTGGCCGCGCTCGGCCAGGGCGGGCCCGAGCTTGGCCGCGACGGTCGACTTGCCCGCGCCGGACAGGCCGGTGAGCCAGAGCACGAAGCCGGTGTCGTTGGTCATTGGTCGCTGTGCCTTTCCGCTGGTGGTGGAGGGTGGACCGGATGGTCGGGACAGGGGTTCAGGAACGGTAGGCCTCGATCAGCAGCTCGGCGACCTCGGCCCTTGAGAATTCGGACGGGGGCAGCTGGCCGGCGGCCAGCATCGACCGGACCTGGGTGCCGGACAGCGCGACGTGGTCCTCGTCGGGGTGCGGGCAGGTCTTGCCGGTGGCCATGGCCAGGCAGCGCCGGCAGTAGAAGGCGTTGTCGAAGCGCAGCGGGGTGATGCCCAGGTCGTCGGAGGGCAGCGAGGCGATCAGCTCCTGGGCCTCGAAGGTCCCGTAGTAGCTGCCGACGCCGGCGTGGTCGCGGCCGACGATGAAATGGGTGCAGCCGTAGTTCTTGCGCACCAGCGCGTGCAGCACCGCCTCGCGAGGGCCGGCGTAGCGCATGGGGGCGACCAGGGCGGCCAGCAGGACCCGCTCGGGTGGGAAGTAGCCGAGCACCGCCTCATAGGCCCGCATGCGGACCTCGGCGGGGACATCGCCCTCCTTGGTCGGGCCGACCAGCGGGTGCAGCAGCAGCCCGTCGACCATCTCCAGCGCACACTTCATGAGATATTCGTGGGCCCGGTGGACCGGGTTGCGGGTCTGGAAGCCGACCACCGTGCGCCAGCCCCTGGCCTGGAACGCCGCCCTTGTCTCCAGCGGCGTGAGGGCGCGGGCGCCCACCGGCCCGTCCAGCGGCTCGACCACCGCCTGGATGGGGCCGGCGACGGCGCGGGAGGGCGAGCCGAGGACGCGGGCGACGCCAGGGTGGGCCGGGTCGGTGGTGCCGTAGACCAGCTCGGCCTCGCCGGCGCGGTCGCGCTCGAACACCTCCTCGACCTCGAGCAGGCCCAGCAGCTCGTCCCGCTCGCCCCGGAGGGCCAGGCGGCCCGAGTCGACCCGGACGCCGTCGGGGACGCCCAGGCAGACCGGGATCGGCCAGAGGGTGCCGTCGGGCAGGCGCATCGACTCGGTGACCGACTCGTGCTCCTTGGCGCCCATGAAGCCGGTGAGCGGGCTGTAGGCGCCGGTGGCCAGCGCTCGCAGGTCGGCCGCCTCGGCTGCGGTCAGCGGCAGGGAAGACAGCGGGCCGGACGCCAGGTCGGTCGCCTCGTCGGCGTCGAGGCGCCGGTCGACCAGTTGCCCACCGTGCGGCAGGCCGCCGCGCGGTTCGGTCAACATCCGCTCGCTGATCGTCACAGTGCCGGCTCCTTTTGGGTTGCGAGTTGGGGTTCCGAGATCAATGGTCCGACCCGACGCCGCCGGGGGCCAGCTCCAGCTCCATCGATCGCTGCATCGCGAAGGTGGCGGCCTCGAGCTTGGAGTGCATCCCCAGCTTCTCCAGAATGTTCTGGATGTGGGTGCGGACGGTGTGCTGGCTGATGAACAGGTCACGGCCGATACGGGCGTTGTCCCAGCCCCGGCTGAGCAGGGCGAGCACCTGACGCTCGCGGGGGGAGAGTCGCGACAGCGGCGAGTCGGCCGCCCGCTCCTTGGAGACGATGCGCCTGGCCAGCTCGAGCAGCATGCTCCGGGGGACGGCTCCCTCGCCGCCCAGCACCGCCCCGGCCACCCGCAGCACCGTGCTGGCGCCGTAGGTCTTGCCGACCACGCCGGCGGCGCCGGCCCGGATGGCGGCCAGCAGCAGGTCGGCGTCGTGGTCGTCGCCGAGCACGATCACCCGAGCCCCGGGGGAGGCTTCGAGCATGCGCACGACCAGGTTCGGCGAGCCTTCCAGGCCGAGGGCGGCGTCGACCAGCACCAGGTCAGGGCGGAGGGTGGAGACGACGGTGAAGGCGTCGTCGGCCGACGAGCAGCGGCCGATCACCTGATGCGCCTCATCGCGGGAGAACAGCGCCTCCAGCGCCTCGTTGAACAGCGGCTGCGAATCTGCCAGCACCACCCGTGCCATAGTGTCCCCGTCATCCGAGCGAGCTCTCGCGAGCCTTCCGGCTGCCTACTGTGGCCGATCGGCTCGTCCGTTCCCTACTACAGCCGCAGTAAGTCGTACTACGACAGTCGACGCCCGTTGCAAATGCCTGTAGGGAGGGTGTGCCGGGTATCGCGGGAATCGCCCGACCTTTCCGGCCCGCTCTGTCCAGATCGTGAAGAAGATCATGCACCCGTACCATCTCTAGTCAGTTCTTCAGATGGGCAGCTTGTCCCCTGCGCAGTACGTTGACGGCCCACAAGTAGCGACAGGGGGACTACTCAGTGGCTCATGCGTGTCGGCCGGCATGCACGCCGAAAGCTGCGCGTGCTCAGGGAGGCAAGCGGCAGGATATGCCAAGCGACGTTGCCATGCTCGCCCACGAGCTGCGGCGGCGGATGGCGGCGGTGCGGGTCGTCGGCGAGGCGATCGCCATGCTCCGCGGCCGGGGGCTCGACCCGGCATCCATGATCGACCTGCTCCTCGGCGAGATCGACGACCTCGACGACCTGGCCGGCGAGCTGCTCGGCGACCCGGGCCGCGACCGTCCCGCCGCCACCGCCACCGCCGCCGACGTGGTCGCAGCGGTGCGGTCGGCGGCCAGGACCGTTGGGGTCGCCCGCGGGGCGTCGGTGCGGGTCGAGGCCGACGTCCAGGTCGAGGTCGAGGTCGAGGCCAGCGCCACCATGCTCCGCCAGGTGGTCGAGAACCTGATCGACAACGCGGCCGTGCACGGCGGGCCGGACGGCGTCGAGGTCGGTGTCCGTGCCGACCCGGCGGCCGGCCAGGTCGAGGTGATCGTCGCCGACCGCGGCGTCGCCGAGGCCAGCGACGGCGGGCACGGCATCGGGCTGTTCGTGGTCCGCCGGTTCCTCGACGACGCCGGCGGGCGGTCCTGGGTGGCCGAGCGCCAGGGTGGCGGCACCGTCGTCGGGCTCAGCCTGCCGCTGCGGCCGGGGATCGCCGCCGAGCCAGATCCGCTGGACACTGCCGTCAACACCTGATCGCGCTTCTCGGGGGGAAGGGGAATGCGGCAACCGGTCCGGGTCGTGCTGGCCGACGACCATGACGCGTTCCTCGAGGGCCTCGGCATGGTGCTGTCGGCCGAGGACGACCTCGAGGTGGTCGCCCTGGCCGGCGACGGCGCCTCGGCGCTGCAGGCGGTGCTCGCCCACCAGCCCGACGTGCTGGTGGTCGACACCCAGATGCCGGGACCAGAGGTCACCGAGCTGCTCCGGCTGGTCGGCCAGGCCCGGCCGGGGACCCGGGTGCTGCTGCTGGCCGAGGACCTCCGGCGCCAGGCCGCGGGCGGTCCCGACCCGGGCGGCCACGCCGGCTTGAGCCGGGCCGCCTCCGGCCGCGAGCTGGCCGAGGCCATCCGGATGGTGGCCGCCGGCCACCGGGTCGCCTTCGCCGGCTCCGCCGGGACCCTGGCCGCGATGGCGGTGTCCGCCCCGGCACCCTCGGCCGGCCGGCCCCAGGCCCCACCGGCGCGGGACGCTCACGCCGAGCTGCTGCTGCGCAGCCTGTCGGACCGGGAGCGCCAGATCCTGGCCCTGCTGGCCCGCGGCTACTCCAACCGCCGCATCGCCGAGGCCTGCTACCTGTCGCTCAACACGGTCCGCACCCACGTGCAGAACGTGCTGGTCAAGCTGGGCGTACACTCCAAGCTCGAGGCGGCCGCGCTGGCCGTGCGCCAGGGGCTGGTCACGATCGAGGACCGCTAGCCGGCGCTTTCCATGGAGCCGGGAGGTTGTCGACGCTTGGGTGCCGGTCGGATCGAACGTCGCAATTTCCTCAAGGCCGGTCTCGGGGCCGTGGTCGCCGGACTGCTGGCCTGGCGCCTCTGGCCGTGGGCCAGGGGTGAGGCCCAGCCGGCACGGCCGCCGGCGCCGGCCCCGGTCGCGCCGCCGGCCGGCCTGGCCGCGGTCGGCCAGCTGCCGACGGACCGGACCAGGACCTGGCTGGGGCCGGCCTTCTGGGCCAACCGGCTCCAGGACTGGCGGCTGCACCAGGGGCGGCTGGAGTGTGTCGCCGGCACCGGCCCGATGCGCACCCGGACCGTGGCCGTCCTCACCAGGGAGCTGGTCGCCGGCGACCAGCCGGCCAGGATCGGGGTCCGCACCGGGACCCTGTCCGCCGGGGAGGGCTTCTCCGGGTTCCTGGTCGGGACGGGCGCCGGCCGCCTCGACCATCGGGCGGCCGCCCTCGTCCAGGGGGCGTCGGGGGAGGGCGGGGGCATCCTTTGCACCTTCGACCACGACGGGGCGGTCGGGTTCCGGGACCACACCGACGAGGCCAGGCAGTTCGCCTACGCCCCCATGCCCGGCACGGTCCGGTCCGGCCAGCCCCGGCCCCGGACCACCGACGAGGACGTCGAGCTGGTGCTGGAGATCAGCCCGCGCGCTCGCGGGCGCTTCCGGCTGACCCTGCAGGCCACCGGCCAGGACGGCCGCCGGCTGGCCGGCGCCCGGCTGGACGGCGTGTCCGGCGCCACCCTGGCCGGCGGGCTCGCGCTGGTCTCCTCGGCGAGGGAGAAGCAGGGTGGCGCCAGGCACTGGTTCGCCGGCCTCGGGACCGCCGGATCCAAGCTGGCCGAGCGGCCGGAGCGGGCCGAAGGCCCCGTCCTCGGCACCCTCTACACCCTCAACGGGTCGGTGCTGAAGCTGACCGCCCAGCTCCTGCCCGTTGGCGATGCCGACCCGCGCGAGGTGCGGCTGGAGCTGCGCCGGCCAGGCGGGGCATGGGAGATCGGCCCGGTGGCGCCGGTCGGGCCGGGGTTTGCGGCCGTGTTCCGGCTGACCGGCTGGGACGGCGGTGCCGACCGCGAGTACCGGGTCGTGTGGGGGGCTGGCACCGCGCAGGAGCAGCGCTTCCAGGGGAGGATCGCGGCCGACCCGGTGGCTGCCGACGAGCTGCGGGTCGGGGTGCTCGACTGCACCATTCACAGCTACCGGCCGCTCAACGTGGCCAGCGACCTCCATGACGGGATCGCCGGGTCGCGGCCGCTCGGCCTGTACACCGAGCGCAACCTGTACTTCCCCTACCGGCAGCTGGTCGACGACCTGCGCCGGCGCCGGCCCCACCTGCTGGCCGCCGTCGGCGACCAGTACTACGAGTACCGGCCGACCACCAAGGAGCGAGGCCCCGAGCCGACCCTGGACATGCTGTACCGCTGGTACCTGTGGCTGTGGGCGTTCCGCGACCTGACGCGTTCGGTGCCGACGGTGGTGCTGGTCGACGACCACGACGTCTACCATCCCAACCTGTGGGGCAACGCCGGCGCCCCGTCTCCGGGCGGCGACTACCGCAACGGCGGCTACGCCCACCCGGCCGCCTGGGTCAACCTGGTCCAGCGGATCCAGACCAGCCACAACCCCGACCCGCACGACCCCGCCCCGGTGGCCCAGGGCATCGGCGTCTACTACGGCGCCTTCCGTTACGGCGGGGTCGGCTTCGCGCTGGTCGAGGACCGCAAGTTCAAGACCGGCGACAAGGACAACCGGGACCCGGCCGGCAACCGCTACGACCTGGCCATCCTCGGGGACCGCCAGCAGCGGTTCCTGGCCGACTGGGCCGGCGCCGACCCCGGCGTCCCCAAGATCTGCTTCTCCCAGACCCTGTGGGGCTGCCTGCAGACCGACGAGCGCGGCCGGGCCCAGTTCGACTCCGACGCCGACGCGGCCGTCGCGGCCCGCCGGACCGCCCTGGAGCTGGTCAAGCGGGCCGGGGCGCTGCTGGTCTCGGGCGACCAGCATCTGGCCAGCCTGGTCCGGCACGGCCTCGACGGGTTCGACGACGGGCCGGTCCAGTTCGTCGCCCCGGCCGCCGGGAGCGCCTGGCAGCGCTGGTTCGAGCCGGCCGGCGGCCTGCCCAACCCCGGCCCAACCCCTGACACCGGCGACTTCACCGACGCCTACGGCAACCGCATGCGGGTCCTGGCCGTCGCCAACCCCCGGCTCACCAAGGCCGCCTTCCGGGCCGAGCGGCGCGGGCGCAACGCCGAGCTCGGCGACCGCGACCGCAAGCGCGAAGGCTACGGCCTTGTCCGGGTCGACAAGGCCGGCCGCCAGTTCGTGATCGAATGCTGGCCCTGGGACGCCGGCGAGGACGGCCGGCAGTTCGCCGGCTGGCCCTACCGGCTGCCCTTCCCATAGCCGAAGGCGGCGGCGACCTCGGCGGTCAGCTCGCGGATGCGGGCCACCTCCTCGGGGGCCAGCCGCTCCCGCCACACCTGCAGGTTGGCCCGGCTGTCGAGGCGGCGGGCGGCCGTCTTCGACACCCCGCCGGCCGACACCGACCAGCGCATCGCGCCACCGCCCGCCCCGCCGGAGGTCGCCGCAACGATCGCCCGCTCGGCCTCCGGTCCGAACGGCAGGCCGAGCCGGTCGTAGAGCCCGGCGAACGCCGGCACCGGGTCGGCCGACAGGTCCTCGTGCCTGACCACCTCCAGGCCCGGGATCTCCCCGCGGTAGGCGGCCACCGTCCCGTAGATCACCCGCCACAGCAGGCTGGCCTGGTCGACCCCGTCGCCCTCGTCGCGGCGGGCCGCCTCCAGCTCGGGCACGAACCGGGCCAGGCGGTCGCGGACCAGGGCCGGCTGGGCCAGCAGCTCGCCAAGCCGCGGCCGCCAGCCGAGCCGGCGCCAGCTGGCGACGGTGGCCACCGGGTCGCGGACGGTGACCACCACCCGGCAGCCGACCCGGCGGTGCAGCCACGGGGCGGCGAACACCGCGTAGGGGTCGTCGAGCAGGGCCCGGCGCCCGCGCAGCCGGCCCAGCCCGAAGCCGGCGGTGTACTTGACCGTGCGCATCAGGTCGTAGGGGCCGTGGTTGCGTCGCAGCTCGGCCAGCGGGTGGAAGCGCAGGCGCACCGTGTCCCGGAACGCCGGCAGCCAGACCCGCTCGTTCTCCTCGCTGATGTACTGGAAGGCGTGCTCGACCTCGGCCCGCAGCACCCCGGGCGAGCGCCCCGGCGGATGCTGCGGGTTCAGCGGCTCGTTGACGTACACCAGCCGGCCGCTCGCCTCCAGCATCTTGCCCACCCAGCTGGTGGCCGTGCGCGGCATGCCGGTGACCAGCAGCGGACTCCGACCCCCCCGTTGGCCGCTCACCTGCGCGACTTGACCTCCTCGATCACCTTGGCGGCCATGTGCGACGGCAGCTCCTCGTAGTGGGAGAAGCGGCGCGCGAACGAGCCCTTGCCCCTGGTCATCGAGCGCAGGTCGATGGCGTAGCGGACCACCTCGGCCTCCGGGGCGGTCGCCCGGACCAGCGTCCGCCCGGTGCCGACCGGGTCGGTGCCGACCACCCGGCCGCGGCGGGACGACAGGTCGCCGAGGATGTCGCCGACGTACTCGTCGGGGATGAGCACCTCCAGCTCCAGGACAGGCTCCAGGAGCACCATCTCGGCCTGGGCGGCCGCCTCCTTGAGGGCCAGGTTGCCGGCGATCTGGAAGGCCATGTCCGAGGAGTCCACCGTGTGGTACTTGCCGTCGTAGAGGGTGACCCGGACGTCGACCACGGGATAGCCGGCGACCAGGCCGTCCTCCATCGCCTTGCGCACGCCCTTCTCGACCGACGGGATGAACTGGTTGGGGACCGAGCCGCCGTAGATCTTGTCGACGTACTCGAAGCCGCTCCCGCGGGGCAGCGGCTCGACCTCGATGTTGCAGATGGCGTACTGGCCGTGGCCGCCCGACTGCTTCACGTGCCGGCCGACCGCCTTGACCGGCGCCTTGAAGGTCTCCTTGTAGGGCAGCAGCAGCGGGACCGAGGTGACCTCGACGCCGTACTTGCGCTTGAGCCGCTCCAGGGTGACCTCGATGTGGTTCTCGCCCATGCCCCACAGGACCGTCTGGTGGGTCTCGGCGTTGCGCTCCACCCGCAGGGTCAGGTCCTCGGCCTCGGTCCTGGCCAGGCCGGAGGAGAGCTTCTCCTCGTCCCCGCGCGACTTGGGCGCGATCGCGATCGGCAGCAGCGGGTCGGGCATGGCCGGGGCCGGCAGCACCACCGGGTGGTCCTTGGCGGTCAGGGTGTCGCCGGTGGCGGTGTCGGTGAGCTTGGCCACCGCGCCGATGTCGCCGGCAACCACCCGCTCGGCCGGCTCCTGGGCCTTGCCGCGGACGGTCAGCAGGTGGCCGACCCGCTCGTCCTTGCGCTTGGTGGCGTTGAACACGGTGCTGTCGGGCAGGAACGTGCCCGAGACCACCCGGAACAGGTTCATGCGGCCGACGTAGGGGTCGGAGATGGTCTTGAACACGTAGGCGGCCAGCGGGCCGTCCGGGTCGGCGCGGCGGCCCTCGACGGCCGGACGCTCGGCGGGGGACGGGAACGCCTGGGTGCAGACCTCGAGCAGCTCGGTGACGCCGATGTTGCGGATGGCCGCCCCGGCCAGCACCGGGAACAGCCGCCCGGCGGCCACCGCCTGCTCCAGGTCGGGGATCAGGTCCGTCGGAGCGATCTCGTCCCCGCCGAGGTAGCGGTCCATCAGCTCCTCGTCCTCGGACTCCTGGATGACCGCCTCGATCAGCTGCTCGCGCAGGTTCTGGGCGGCGTCGGTGAGGTCGGCCGGGACCTCGCCCTCGGAGCGCCCGCCGCCGTCGTAGGTGTACGCGCGGCCCGACAGCAGGCCGACAAGGCCGCGGAGGCCGTGCTCCTCGCCGATGGGCAGGTACAGCGGCGGGCAGGCCTTGCCGAAGGCGGCCTGGATGGCGTCGAGGGCGCGGGAGAAGGAGGCCCGGTCGCGGTCCAGCTTGCTGATGAAGAAGGCCCGCGGCAGGCCGAGCTCCTCGGCCATCGTCCAGACCACCTCGGTCTGGGTCTCGACCCCGTCCACGGCGCTGACCACGAACAGCACCGCGTCGGCGGCGGGCAGGGCCGACCGGACGTCGCCGATGAAGTCGGCGTAGCCGGGGGCGTCGAGCAGGTTGACCTTGAAGCCGTCGTGCTCGACCGGGGCGACGGCCAGGGAGACCGAGATCTGCTTGCGGGTCTCCTCCGGCTCGAAGTCGGTCACGGTGGTGCCGTCCTCGACCCGGCCGATGCGGTTGGTGGCCCCGGTGGCATGGCACACAGCCTCGACGAGGGAGGTCTTGCCGGCGCCCCCGTGACCAACGATGAGGATGTTGCGGACGCGGTCGGTGGGGTAGCTCTTCACAGGCAGCCAGCCTCCCTCGTTTTCGCCGGTGTCGCCCGGGAGCGGCGATGCTACCACCGCATATTGCCGTAACCGGTCGTCGTTGAGCCGGGTCTACAAGGAGTGCTAGCCTCCCCAACGTCCAGCATGGGCGCTCTCCAGAGCGCCCCCGTCACGTCAGGTCATCCCGTGCTCTCGTCAAAGGCCCGCGACACCTTCCGCCACGTCACCGAGCCGGCCGGCCACGCCCTGGCCAAGGCCGGCATCACCGCCAACAGCCTGACCGCGGTCGGGCTGGCCGGCAGCCTCGGCGCCGGCGCCCTCATCGCCACCGGCCAGCCAGTGATCGGCGGGGCGGTCAGCCTGCTCTCCGGGCTCCCCGACATGCTCGACGGCGCGGTCGCCAAAGCCTCCGGCCGGATGTCCCGCCGGGGCGCGTTCCTGGACTCGGTCGTGGACCGGCTGTCGGACGCGGCCGTGCTCGCCGGCGTCATCTGGTTCGCCGTGGTCCGGGACCTGGGCGGCATGGCCATGCTGGCCGGTCTGGTGCTCGGCCTGTCGCTGATCGTCTCCTACATCAAGGCGCGGGCCGAGTCGCTGGGGTTCGCCTGCAACGTCGGCATCGCCGAGCGTCCCGAGCGGGTCATCGTGCTCGGCATCGCCCTGCTGCTCGGGCACGCCGAAGCCGGGTTGTGGGTGCTGGTCGCCGGCACCGCCATCACCGTGGTCCAGCGCATCCTGGTCGTCTGGCAGCAATCCGACGTCGGGCCGGACATCGGCAGGTGACCTCCAACAGCCAAGCGGCGAGTCGCCGCTGGCTGGCCGCCTGGAAGCTGGTGCGGCAACTCCCTGAGCCGGTGGCGTTCGCGCTCGGGGGGATCGGAGCGCGGGTCCAGCACCGGCTGGACCGTGGGCGCCGGGAGGCCCTGCGGGCCAACCTGGCCCGGGTGCTGGGGCCGGGGGTCGGGTCGCGGGAGCTGCATCGGGTGGTCCGGCGCGGCTTCGCCACCTACGGCCGGTACTGGGTGGAGGCGTTCCGGCTCGAGGACCTGACGGCCGGGCAGATCCGCGACCGGCTGCGCATCGTGGGCCGCGAGCACATCGACGCCGCCCTGGCCACGGGCAGGGGAGCGATCTTCGCCAGCCCCCACATCGGCAACTGGGACGCCGGGGGGGCCTGGCTGGCCGCCAGCGGCTACCCGGCCACCGCGGTCGTCGAGCGGTTGCGGCCGGCCGAGCTGTACGAGCGCTTCGCCGTCTACCGCAGGGCCCTTGGCCTGGAGCTGCTGCCGCTGGACGACGGGACCGAGACGCTGCGCGGGGTGATGCGGGCGCTGCGCGCCGGCCGCCTGGCCTGCCTGGTCTGCGACCGCGACCTGACCGGCGGCGGCCTCGAGGTCCGGCTGTTCGGGGCGTCGGCGGTGATGCCCGGCGGGCCGGCCTCGATCGCCCTCAGGACCGGCGCCGCCCTGCTGCCCTGCGCCGTCTACCACGACCGCCGGCCCGGCCACTGGCGGGCCGTGGTCCACCCGCCGCTGCAACCGGCGCCGTCCGGTGACACCCGCAAGGACGCGGTCGCCCTGACCCAGCGCCTGGCCGACGAGTTCGAGCTGCTGATCGCCGAGGCGCCCGAGCAGTGGCACGTCCTCAGCCGCTACTTCCGGAGCACGGCGTGAAGGTCGGCCTGGTCTGCCCGTACGAGTGGACCGTGCCCGGCGGGGTCGGCAACCACGTGCGCGCCCTCGCCGCCGAGCTGCGCCGCCTCGGCCACCAGGTCGACGTGCTCGCCCCGGCCGAGCGGCCGGTGCTTGAGCCCGGGTTCGTCGGCCTCGGCGGTTCGCTGGCCGTGCCCTACAACGGCTCGGTGGCCCGCATCGCCATCGGGCCCCGCACCCTCGTCAAGGTCCGCCGGGCGCTGGCCAGAGGCGGCTACGACCTGCTCCACGTCCACGAGCCGCTGTCTCCCAGCGTCGGCCTGCTGGCCGTGGCCAACACCAGCGTCCCGACGGTCGGGACCTTCCACGCCAACCTCGACCGGTCCATCGCCCTGCAGGCCGCCAGCCCGCTGCTGCGCCGGCTCTACCACCGCCTTGCCGGCCGGATCGCGGTCAGCGTCTCGGCCCGCGACACCTGGCAGGGCCACTTCGGCGGGACCATGGCGGTGGTCCCCAACGGGGTTGCGCCCGAGTTCTTCGCCGGCCCGCAACCCCTGCCTGGCTGGAATGCCGGCGGCCCGACGGTGCTGTTCGTCGGCCGGCTCGAGCCCCGCAAGGGCCTCGCCTACCTGGTCAGGGCGTTCCTGCGGCTGAAGCCGCGCTTCCCGGCTGCTCGGCTGCTGGTGGTCGGGCGCGACCGGGGGCACCAGCAGGACAGGGCCATGGCCATGGTCCCGCCCCGGCTCCGTCCCGACCTGGTGTTCGTCGGCTCGGTGCCCCAGGCCGACCTGCCCTCCTACTACGCCTCGGCCGACGTGTTCTGCGCCCCGTCGCTCGGCGGGGAGTCGTTCGGGATCGTCCTGGCCGAGGCGATGGCGGTCGGCCTGCCGGTGGTCTGCTCCGACATCGGCGGCTACCGGGACCTGGTGCGCGACGGCAGCGAGGGGCTGCTGGTGCCGCCCCGCGACCCGGAGGCGCTGGCAGAGGCCCTGGCCGGCCTGCTCGACAACCCGGCCCGCCGGGCCGCGATGGGCCAGGCGGCCGCCGTGGCCGCCCGCCGCTACGCCTGGGAGGTGGTGGCCGGCGAGGTGGCCGAGGTCTACCGGGCCGCCCTGGCCGCCGGACCCGGCCAGGTCCGCTGAGTGGACCTCGCCGTCCGGGTGAACGATTCGAGCCACTGACGTTCGGTACACTGCGCCGCGGAAGCGGGCGAGTCGAGGAGGCGGCGTGGACGTGGCGGCGGCCCTGTGGGGCGGGATCATCGGGGCGATCGTGGCGGCGACGGTGTACGCCGGGTTCCTCGGGCTGCGGCTGACGCGGCTGGACCTGCTCCGGTTCGAGGGGGGCATGCTGCAGCGGGAGCGCAGCAGCATGGTCTACATCTACGGGGTGCTGCTCCAGGTCGTCGCCGGCGCCCTGCTCGCCCTGGCCTACCGGCAGGTGTTCCAGCGGCTCGGCTCGGCCACCTACGTCGGCTGGGGGGCGCTGCTCGGGCTCGCCCAGGGGGTCCTGGCCGTGCTGCTGCTGCCGGTGCTCGGCGCGCTCAACCGCAACGTGCGGGCCGGTGACGAGCCCCGCCCCGGCCTGTTCGGGCGCGCGTACGGCACCTTCACCCCCCTCGCCCTGCTGGTCGCCTCGGTGGTCTTCGGCACCTGGGTCGGCATCGTCCTCCTTCCTTGAGCACGCTCGTCCTCCTGCGGGAGCAGATCGCCGCCAACCGGCGCGCCTACCAGGTCTGCGTCGCCATCGTGGTCGCCGCCCTGGCCCTGCTCGGCCTGCTGGTCACCCTGGTCCTCGGCCTTGGGGTGAGTGGGCTCGGCGCCGGGCTGGGGCTGGCCGTGCTGGTCGTCGGGTTCGCCCCCGGGGTGGGGGAGCGCACCGCCCTGCGCGACGCCGGCGCGCAGGAGGCCGCGCCGGACCGCTGGCCCCGCTACCACAACCTGGTCGAGGGGCTCTCCCAGGTGGCCGGGCTGCCCATGCCCCGGCTCTACGTCGCCGACAGCGACGCCGCCAACGCCTTCTCGGTCGGGCGGGACCCGGAGCGGGCTGCCCTGGTCGTCACCCGAGGGCTGTTCACCAGCCTGAACCGGGTCGAGCTGGAGGGGGTGCTGGCCCACGAGCTCAACCACATCTGGAGCTGGGGGGCACGGCTGGCCACCCTCGGCGTCGCCCTCGGGCGCGTGCCCGGCGTGCTGCGGCTGGTCGCCCCGGCCCGGCGCGAGTTCGACGCCGACGAGGGCGGCGCCCGCCTCACCCGCTACCCGCCCGGCCTGGTCAGCGCGTTGAGGAAGCTGGCCGGGGGCGAGCAGCCGCCGAGCGGGCCCGGCATGCGCCACCTGTGGATCATGGCCCCCGAGGACTCCACCCACCCGCCGGTCGCCGAGCGGATCGCCGCCCTGCAACAGCTGTGACCGCAGTGGTCAGGGCGGCCCGCAACGGTTCGGAGGCACGGGCCAGGATCGGGCCGAGGACGGCCAGGATGAGCACGTAGGCGGTGGCCAGGGGGCCGAGGGCTGGCTGGTTGCCGGCGGTGACGGCCAGGCCGGCGATCACGATCGAGAACTCCCCGCGGGCGACCAGCGCGGTGCCGGCCCGCCAGCGGCCTCGCGGGCCGACGCCGACCCGGCGGGCCGCCCACCAGCCGGTGACCATCTTGGTGACCGCCGTGACCACGGCGAGCACGGCGGCGGCCAGGACGACCGGTCGCATCGAGCGCGGGTCGGTCTGGAGCCCGAAGAACACGAAGAACACGGCCGCGAACAGGTCGCGCAGGGGGGTCAGCAGGTCGTGGGCGGCCTCGGCGGCCTCGCCGGACAGGGCGATGCCGACCAGGAACGCCCCGACCGCGGTCGAGACCTGGAGCTGCTGGGCGAGCCCGGCCACCACCAGGGCAAGGCCGAGGATGACCAGCAGCAGGACCTCGCTGTTGGAGCTGAACACCAGGCGGCTCAGGGTCTCGCCGTAGCGCACCGCGACCAGCAGCACCAGCGCCACCGTGACCAGGGCGACCCCGACCGGCAGGGCGCTGGCCAGCAGGCCGCCGCCGACCAGCAGCCCGGTGACCAGCGGCAGGTAGGCGGCCATGGCCAGGTCCTCGACGACCAGGATCGACAGCACCACCGGGGTCTCACGGTTGCCCAGCCGGCCAAGGTCGCCGAGGACCTTGGCCGCGATCCCCGAGGAGGTGACGTAGGTCACCCCGCCCAGCACCACCGCGGCCAGCGGCGACCAGCCGAGCAGCAGCCCGCCGACCAGGCCGGGAGTGAAGTTGAGGACCAGGTCGACCAGGCCGGCCGGGGCGGCGGCGCGCAGGCTGCCCAGCAGCTCACTGGCGGAGTACTCCAGGCCCAGCAGGAGCAGCAGCAGGATCACCCCGACCTCGGCCCCGACCTCGATGAACTCCTGGGCGGTGATCAACGGCAGCAGCCCGCCTTCGCCGAACGCCAGCCCGGCCAGCAGGTACAGCGGGATGGCGGAGAGGCCGAAGCGGCCGGCCAGCCGGCCGAGGATGCCCAGCCCGAGGATCACCCCGCCCAGCTCGAGCAGGACGGCCGCGCCGTGCACGGCGTCAGCTCTCCAGCAGCTGGCTCAGGTCCTTGACGCCCTTGGGGGTGCCGACCACGACCAAGGTGTCGCCCGGGTCAAGGCCCACATCGGGGGTGGGCGCGGGGATGGCGCCGTCGCCCCGCAGGATGGCCACGATCGAGACCCCGGTGCGGCTGCGGGCCTGGGTGTCGGCGATGGCGCGGCCGGCGTAGGGGCTGCCGGACCGGATCGGCAGCCAGTCGATCGCCAGCCCCTCGACCTGCTGCTGCAGCCGGGCCAGGTGCTCGACCAGGCGGGCCGCGCCGAGCAGCTCGGCCAGGGCGTCGGCCTCGTCGTCGGTGAGCTGGATCACCTCCTGGCAGGTGTCGGGGTCTTCGCGGTCGTACACCAGCAGGTCGCGCCGTCCGGTGCGGTGGGTGACGACGCCGAGCTGGCGGCCGGCCCGGGTGGTGAAGTCGTGCCGCAGCCCGACCCCGGGGAGGGTGGTCTCCTGGATGTCCATCCTTGTGCCCGTCTCCTTGGGTCTCATCTGGATCCCTGCCGTTCCAGGTCGGCGGTGGCCGCGGCCGGGACCCGGATGGTCCAGTCCCGTCCGGCCAGCTCCTCCCCGGTGATGGTCTGCCGCGACACCTCCCGGCCGCCATAGGTGACCTCGAACGTCCATGTTCTACCCAGGTCGGCGACCTGGTGGAAGCTGGCGGCCGCCCTCGAAGGCGACCAGCAGCGGGGTGGCGACCAGCACTGACGACCAGGTGCCCACGACGATCCCGATCAGCAGGGCGAGCGCGAAGTCGGTGAGGCTGTCGCCGCCAAACAGGAACAGGGCGGCAAGAATGAACACCGCGCCCAGCCCGGTGGCGACGGTGCGGGGGAGGGTCTGCAGGCAGGCCGTGTTGGCCAGCTCGGCCAGCGGTTCCCTGGTCCGCTTCCTGAGGCGTTCGCGGATGCGGTCGAACACCACCACCGAGTCGTTGACCGAGTAGCCGATCACCGTCAGCAGGGCGGCCAGGAACACCCCGTCCAGCGGCTTGCCCAGCCAGGCGAACACGCCGAGCAGGATGGCGACGTCGTGGAACATGGCCAGCACGGCCGCGGCCCCGAAGGTCCACCGGAACCGCACCGCCAGGTAGGCCAGCTGCGCGGCCAGGGCGAGGCCGAGGGCGAGCAGCGCCCGGCGGCGAAGCTCCTCGCCGATGGTCGGGCCGATCAGCTCGGCTCTGCGGCGCTCGACCTGGCCGCCCCCCAGCCCGGCGACCGCCGCCTCGATCCGGCGATCCGCTCCGGGGTCGACCTGCGCTGTCCGCACCGTCAGGTCGGCGTCGCCGGACCGCTGGACGACGGCCCGCGGGAACCCGGCCTCGGCCAGGGCGGCCCTGGCCCGCTCCAGGTCGACCGGACGCTGGGTGCGGTATTCCAGCAACCGGCCGCCGGTGAACTCCAGGCCCAGGTTGGGCCCGCGAACAAACAGCCCGGCCGTCGCCAGGACCAGCGCCACCAGCGAGCCGGCCAGCCACCAGCGGCCCTTGGCGATCAGGTTGGGGTCCCGGCCGGCCAGCCAGGCGGCCAGCCGCCCGCCGCCGTCGAGGCCGAGCCGCCCCGGCCGCGGCCTTCCCCGGCCGGCGCGGACGGCCAGGTCGACCAGAACTCGGGTCACCACCAGCGAGGTGAACATCGACGCCAGCACGCCCACCGACAGCGTCACCCCGAACCCGCGGACCGCCCCCGAGGCCAGGAAGAACAGCAGGGCGGCGGCCAGCAGCGTGGTCACGTTGGAGTCGGCGATGGCGCTGAGCGCCTTGCTGAACCCGCGGTCAAGGGCGAGGCGGACGCCGGCCCCGGCCCGGTGCTCCTCCCGCGCCCGCTCGAACACCAGGACGTTGGCGTCAACGGCCATGCCGATGGCGAGCACGAACCCGGCGATCCCGGGCAGGGTCAGGGTGGAACGCAGCGCCAGCAGCACGGCGAACGACAGCAGCCCGTAGCAGAGCAGCGCCACCGCGGCCAGCCCGCCGAGGAGCCGGTAGTAGGCGATCA
>DATHIG010000521.1:0-2386 GCA_035490035.1 Actinomycetes bacterium | reverse complement strand
AGCCGCGACCCACCCAACGGATATCAACCCCGCAGAACACGCCCAAGCCGTCAGAGAACAGCGCCCACCTAGCAGAAATGCTGGTCCTCTCGTCCGGCGTACGGCGGGCGAGCCGTGTGCCGGATCAAGAACTCTTACCTGGTTACCGCTCCTCGTCATGAGCATCAGTCCAGAGCCTTATCTCGCTCGCTCTGAAACCCCGATCGCCGACACCGCTGTAGCCATATGCTTGTCAGAGTTGAGCGGCTCCAAGCTGATGTCGCCGACAAGGGTCTCCGCCACAGCTCGCCCAAGATGACCCCGACGCGACGCCCCGGCTGCACGCAGGCCAGGGGCGTGACCGTGCTCGACGACCCGGCGGCCGACCTGCACCCGACCCGCTGGAGGCGGCCGGCAGCGAAGGGATGTTCGTCGGCCGCATCCGGGCCGACCTGGCCGACCCGCACGCCGTGCTGTTCTGGTCGGTGGCGATGCGCAGGGGCGCGGCCCCGAACGCGATCCAGATCGCCGAGTTCCTCCTCCGGGAATCCCTGGACCGACGCGACAGTTGACCCTCCAAAGTATCGGCCGTGCGTCGCGTCCTGGGAGGTCCGCATGACCGAGGCATCCACCGGCGCCAGTTCCCCATCCCGCACCCTTCCCTCCGGTCCCGTGTGGCGGGCTGGCCTGCTCGCCGCCCTCGCCGCCGTCCTGGCCAACGCCGTCGTCTGGGTCCTGTTCCAGCCGGTCCTCAACCTCGGCCTGCAGGTCCCGGTCACCCCGGGCAGCAGCGAGTTCCAGGAGCTACCGCTGGCCCTGGTCATCGGGTTCACGGCGTTCAGCGGCCTGCTCGGGGCGGTGGTGCTGTGGCTGCTGACCCGGCGCGGCCCCTCCGGGGTCCGCCTGTGGTCGGTCCTGGCCGTGGCCGTCGGGGTCCTCTCCGGCGTTAGCCCCCTCTCGCTCGACGTTTCCCTCGGCCGCCGGCTGGGGCTGTTCGTGTTCCACCTGGTGGCCGCCGCGGTGATGATCGCGGTCGTCCGCCGACAGCTGCCCGCCCGCCAGGGCTAGTCCAAGTGAAGAACTCAGTCGCGCTCATTCGGGCGGCTTGACGTGTTTGAGCCGATACGCTGGGAGTCTGGCCGAACCTCAACTGCTGCGGCCTGCCCGAACTGCTCTGGAGTGGGCAGGCCACAGGCTTGACAGCAGCGCAGTCAGCGGTAGGCCCGCGGCCTACCGCAGCTGCAGTGTGGCGACCTTGTTCGCGGCCATCATCGTGTACCACGGGTCCCCGTTGGGGGCGACGGTGACCCCGAATGGGCCGCTGCCCTTGACCACCTTGCCCTCGGTGATGACGCCGGCGTTGGTGATGCTGGCGGCGTTGCCTTTGGTCTCCTGGGTGAACCACACGGTGCCGTCGGGTGAGGCGGCGATGCCCGAGGGCCCGGCGTTGGTCACGGGGAACAGCGTCACCGAGTTGTTGGACGGGTTGAGGCGCCCGACAGCCTGGGGCGTGAACCGGGCGGTGAACCAGACCTGCCCATCGGAGGCGACCGTGATGCTGCGCGGGGCCACCGTGGTGGAACCGTCGGTGGTGGGGGTCGTCGTGACGGCTCCGGTGGCCGCGTCGATACGGCCGATGTTGCTGGTGCCGGGCGCGTTGACATCACCGGGCTGGGTGAACCAGGCGTTGCCGGCCACGTCCACGGCGACGTCGCCTGGGTCGGTCACCAGGAACGACGTGAACTGCCCGACCGAGAGGTGGTAGCGCCAAACCACGTCGTTGCTGAAGTCGGTGATCCACACGTCAGTGGCGCTGACGGCCAGGTTGCCACCCAGCGCACTGGTGTTGGGCATCTGCACCGGTGCCTCGAAGCTCTGGGTCGCCACGTTGAAGCGCATCAGGGTTGGGTCGTTGGAGGTGATGTAGAGAATGTCGCCTGGGCCCTGGGCGATGTCGGTGATGATGCAGAAGTTGCACCCGTCGGCCACGTCGGGGGCGAACTCGGTGATGCTGCCGGCCGGTGTGATCCGAGCGATCTTGGCGGGCGCGGACGTGAACTCGGTGCCCTCGGTGAACCAGACCTGCCCATCGGAGGCGACAGTGATGCTCCGCGGGGCCACCGTGGTGGAACCGTCGGTGGTTGGGGTCGTCGTGACGGCTCCGGTGGCCGCGTCGATGCGGCCGATGTTGCTGGTGCCGGGTGCGTTGACATCACCGGGCTGGGTGAACCAGGCGTTGCCGGCCACGTCCACGGCGATGTCGGCCGGGTCGGAAACCGGGACCGACGTGAACTGCCCGTCCGAGAGGTGGTAGCGCCAAACCACGTCGTTGTTGAAGTCGGTGATCCACACATCAGTGGCGCTGACGGCCAGGTTGCCACCCAGCGCACTGGTGTTGGGCATCGGC
>DATHIG010000520.1:0-3313 GCA_035490035.1 Actinomycetes bacterium | reverse complement strand
TGACCGGGCGGTCCGGCTAGGACCCCGGCCGAGCATCCGGGGTTGAGGCTTGGGTGGTCGCAGTCGGCGGCGCCCGGGGTATCGTCGGCGCCGCTGAACCATCGGCAGCAGCGGCTTGATCCGCGCCCACAGCTCATCGCTGACCTCCCAGTCCGCCATCTCGCCTCCCGCGACCGCGCTGACCGACCTGACCGTAACCGCGGAAGTCTGCCCAACCAGCTGCTGTTGCTGCGAGCACGGTAGTGGCAGGCGGTCACCACCGGTGCGCTCTTTGAGAAGATAGAACTGTTGACACTTGGACCTGCTTGCCGGCCCGGTCCGGCACCCACCGCGAGGGCAAGAGCCGTGGGAACACCACCCACCGACCCCGCCCACTCCCTCGGGCGGCTCACCGACCTGGACCCAGACGCGCTCGCTACCGAGATCGATCGCCGCATCCGCACGCTGCCTGCGCAAACAGTCCAACCAATCCGCGCGGTTCGGCGCGCCTACTCCAAGCTACTGCGGGCGGCACCTGCAGAGGTGGTCGCGGCGCTGGCCTTTGCGCTGGTGGATCGACAGCGTTGGGTTGCATACGAGCTGCTCTACCACCATCCCGGCGGACTGGCCTGCCTTGGTGTGGACGACGTGGAGCGGCTGGGCGGAGGGATGAGCAACCCAACCCCGCTCTTCGTGAAATGACCTCTTAGGGGTCCGGGCCCTGGGCGCGGATCTTCTTGACGGCGACGAGGGCTGATCGGAGCTCGCGGATCCAGTCCGCCTCGTGGGTCCCGACCAGGCGGACGCACCAGGCCAGGGCGTCGCTGCGGCTGCGGGCGACGCCGGCCTCGATGAGGGTGTCGAGCACCCGGCGTTCGGGCAGGCGCAGCCGGGTCATCACCGGCACGCTGAGAGTGGTGAACAGCAGGCGTTCCCCGCCGCAGTCCACGCCCCAGGACACCCTGCGCCGAAAGCGGCGCTCCAGCTCGGCGGCCAGGAGCACCCGCGGCTCGCGGGTCTGCTCGCGGAACCGCCGTGCCTGCTCCACCGGGTCGTCGCCGCCGTCGGGCAGCGCGCCGACCACCAGGATCTCCTCGCCGTCGGCGGTCACCTCTGGGGGGCCGGCGAACCAGCCGGCGGGCAGCCGCCGGCCGAGCCAGTCGGCCACCTCTCGAACGATCTGCTCCTGCTGCATTCTCATTACAGTATTACTCGTAGCTTGCCGGACCACGACCTTTCCGGTGAGGGACGAATGGTGGGAAACCCGTTCCGACGAGCGGTTTCGACCGGCTTGCTTTTCCACATGGGCGATCCGGGCCGGTATCATCCCGACAACGGCAGCAGACAAGGGAAAGCCCCGTGCAGATCGATTTCAGGTCCTCGGAACGGTCGAGCCTCGGTGTCGAGGTCGAGCTCGAGATCGTCGATCTGGAGTCGAGGGAATTGCGCAGCGGGGCGTCCGAGGTCCTGCCGCTGCTCGGCCGGGACCACCCGAACGGTGAGCACCCCAAGGCCAAGCACGAGCTGCTCGAGTCGACCGTCGAGATCATCACCGGCGTCTGCACCACGGTCGAGGAGGCCCGCGGGGACCTGGAGGGCACCCTCGGCCAGCTGTACCCGTTGATGGGCGAGCGGGGCATGGGGCTCATGTGCTCCGGCACCCATCCGTTCTCGGACTGGGCCAGGCAGGAGATCAGCCCCAACCCGCGGTACGCCCAGCTCATCGAGGACATGCAGTGGATGGCCAGGCGCCTGCAGATCTTCGGCATCCACGTCCACGTCGGCGTGCGCTCGCCCGAGAAGGCAGTGGCGATCGTCAACACCCTCACCAGCTACATCCCGCATTTCCTGGCCCTGTCGGCGTCCAGTCCCTTCTGGAAGGGCACCGACACCGGACTGGCCTCATGCCGCAGCAAGGTGTTCGAGGGCCTGCCGACCGCCGGCGTGCCCTACCAGCTCTCCGGCTGGGACCAGTTCGAGCAGTTCATGGACACCTTGATCTCGGCCAGGACGATCCACACGATCCGCGAGGTCTGGTGGGACATCCGCCCGCACCCGGGCTTCGGCACGGTCGAGCTGCGCATCTGCGACGGCCTGCCGACGATGGGCGAGATCGCGACCGTGGCGGCCATGAGCCAATGCCTGGTCGACCGGCTGGATACCTTGATGGACAGGGGGTACACGCTTCCGGTCCCAAGGAGCTGGATCATCCGCGAGAACAAGTGGCGGGCCGCCCGGTACGGCCTCGACGCCGAGATCATCCTCGACGACCAGGGCCGGCTCCAGCCGGTCCGGGAGGCGATCGAGGAGCTCGTCGACGAGCTGATGCCGGTCGCCCGCCGGCTTGGCTGCAGCGACGAGCTGCACAACGCGCTCTCCATCATGGAGCGTGGTCCGAGCTACATCCGACAGCGTGAGGTTATTGCCGCGGGGGGCGCCATGACCGACGTCGTTGACAGCCTGGTCAGGGAGCTCCGCACCGATCGCCTGACGCCCACACCAAAGCCAGCTATACCGTGACTCTCGACCTCTCAACCTTCCTGGCCACACACAACCCCGAGCTCATCCATCTCCGGCGACACCTCCACGCCCACCCGGAGCTCGGGAAGGCCGAACGGCAGACGACCGCGCTGGTCGCCCGCCGACTGGAGGCGGTTGGCCTGCGACCCCGCCTGCTGTCAACCGGAACGGGGCTGATCTGCGACATCGGTGGCGGCGACGGGCCAACGGTGGCCTTGCGGGCCGATCTGGACGCGCTGCCCCTGCAGGACGAGAAGGATGTGCCCTATCGGTCGACCGTCCCAGGTGTCTGCCACGCCTGCGGCCACGACGTGCACACCACCATCCTGCTGGGTGCCGGCCTGGCGCTCGCCCAGCACGCCGACCGGCTGCGGGGCCGGGTCCGGCTGCTCTTCCAGCCGGCCGAGGAATGCCTGCCCGGCGGCTCCATCGATGTCATCAACGATCGGGTCCTTGAGGGCGTCAGCGCAATCTACGCGCTGCACTGCGACCCCAAGCTGGAGGTTGGCCGGCTCGGGGTCAGGGTCGGCGCCATCACCGCGGCCTCCGACCTGGTCGAGGTGCACCTGTCCGGGCCGGGTGGGCACACCGCCCGCCCGCACCTGACCGCCGACCTGGTCTATGTGATCGCCCGGGTGGTCACCGACCTGCCGGCCGCCCTCTCGCGCCTGGTCGACACCAGGGCCGCCCTCAACATGACGTTCGGGGCGATCGAGTCGGGAACCGTGCACAACGCCATCCCCACAGCGGCGGTGGCCAGGGGCACCCTGCGGGTGCTGGACCGCTCCGTCTGGGGCGAGGCGCAGAAGCTGGT
>DATHIG010000519.1:0-4185 GCA_035490035.1 Actinomycetes bacterium | reverse complement strand
CAAGGCCCAGCAGCAGGCCGCCTACCAGCCGGGGGTGGTGGCGGAGGGCCGGGCCGCAGCCGAGGACGACGACGGCGACGAGGACCCGCTGCTCACCCAGGCCATGGAGATCGTGGTCCGCTCCGGGCTCGGCTCCACGTCGATGCTGCAGTCGAAGATGAAGGTCGGGTTCTCGCGGGCCCGCCGGATCATGGACCAGCTCGAGGAGCGGGGGGTCGTCGGGCCGTCGGAGGGCTCCAAGCCCCGCGACGTCATGATGACCGTCGAGGAGCTGGAGCAGCTCCGCGGCCGCGAGACCACCTACGGTGAAATCGTGGAGGAGTAGGCTCCGGACGGGTCTGATCCTCGGGGTCCGGGAACCCCACGGGGTGCCCTGGTGGGTCGGGGAGCTCTTCGCAGGGGGTTCCCCGGTCTTGGAGGATGGTGGTTGCCGTCACCCTCCGGTTGTGGTGAGAATCCGGTGACTGAAGGAAGCGATTCTCCGTATTGCCCCGAAATTGCGTCCACGAAGGGGTGGCCCGGCTGAGCACCATTGGCGAAGCGCTGCGCTCGGCTCGGGAAGCGCAGGGCAAGTCGCTCGACGAAGCCGCTGGCGCGACCCGGATCAGGTCGAGCTACCTGAAGGCCCTCGAGCAGGAGCAGTTCAGCGAGCTCGGTGGCAGCGTCTACGCCAAGGGCTTCCTGCGCTCCTACGCCGGCTACCTGGGCATCGACCCGGCCCCGCTGCTGGAGGCCTACCGGGCCCAGGAGCGACCCGACGCGCCCCTGTTCGAGCACGCGCCACGGGCCATCGGCGGCCTGGGGACCGGCCGGCGCGGCCCCAACTGGCTGGCCGTTGCCATCGTGTGCGTTTCCATCATCCTGCTCGTGTCCCTGTGGGGGCTGCTGCGGCCGGCGCCCGACCCGGCCGACGCCCAGCCGCCCTTCGTGTCCGCTCCGGCCTCCACCACCGCCGGTGCCGCGGCCAGGACCGCCCCGTCGACCACCGCCAGGGCCACCCCGTCCGGCGTGACCGTCACCCTGCGGTTCACGGCCGCCTCCTGGACGCGGGTCACCGCCGACGGCCGGATCTCGTTCGAGGGCACCCCGGGGGCCAACGAGCGGCGCACCTTCAGGGCCAAGCGCTCCCTGGACCTGATCCTCGGCGCTCCGGCCGGCGTCCGTCTCACCGTGAACGGCCGGGACCTCGGCGTCGCCGACCGCTCCGGCAACATCTGGCGCCACTCGTTCACCCCAGGCACCCGGTCGCTCGGCTAGCCTGGCCCCATGACCGACCAACCGCGCCTGGCGCTGACCTTCGAGGACGTGCTGCTGGTGCCGCGGCGCTCCAGCATCCGCTCCCGCCGGCACGTCTCCACCCGGTCCCGCCTCACCCGCGGGATCGAGCTGGCCATCCCTATCGTCTCGGCCAACATGGACACCGTGACCACTGCCCCGATGGCGATCGCCATGGCGGAGCTGGGCGGCCTCGGCGTGCTCCACCGGTTCCTGCCCGTCGACGCCCAGGCCGAGGAGGTCCGCCGGGTCAAGCGCTACCTCGGCCAGGTGATCGAGCAGCCCTACACGGTCGGTCCGGAGCGGACCGTCGCCGAAGCGGCCGCCGAAGCCAAGCGGCTGGGCGTGACCGGGCTGGTGGTGGTCGACCCCGAGCGCCGGCCACTCGGCATCCTGACCGCCCGTGACATGCGGGCCGATGCCGGCGATACCGTCGCGTCGGCCATGACCCCGGCCGAGCGGCTGGTCACCGCCCCTCCCGGCATCGACCTGGACGAGGCCCGCAAGCTGCTCGACCGCCACCGGATCGAGAAGCTGCCGCTGGTCGGGCAGGACGGGAAGCTGGCCGGCCTGATCACCCTGCGCGACATCGGCCTGCGCGAACGCTGGCCCCAGGCGACCCGCGACCAGCAGGGCCGGCTGCGGGTGGCGGCCGCCCTGGGGGTCCGCGGCGGCTACCTGGCGCGGGCCCAGGCGCTGGTCGACGCCGGCGTCGACGCCCTGGTCGTCGACATCGCCCACGGCCACGCCGACCACACCATCGGGGCGGTCCGCGAGCTGAAGTCGACCTGGCCGGCCAGCCAGGTGGTCGCCGGCAACGTGGCCACGGCCGACGGCTTCCGCGACCTGGCCGGCGCCGGCGCCGACGCGGTCAAGGTCGGCATCGGCCCCGGGTTCGCCTGCACCACCCGGCTGGTCGCCGGGGTCGGGGTCCCGCAGCTCACCGCCATCCTCGACTGCGCCGAGGTCGCCCGCGCGACCGGTGTGCCCCTGATCGCCGACGGCGGCATCCGCCACCCCGGCGACGTGGCCAAGGCGATCGCGGCCGGGGCCAGCACGGTCATGATCGGCGGACTGTTCGCCGGCCGGCCCGAGAGCCCCGGCGAGGTGGTGCGCCGCCAGGGCCGCGAGTACAAGGTGTTCCGGGGCATGGCCTCCCACGGGGCGGCCGCCGCCCGCCTGGAGATCGAGGGCCGGGGCGACGCCCTCGACCAGTACGTGCCAGAGGGCGAGGAGATGGAGTTCCCCCTCAAGGGCCCGGTCGCCGGCATCGTCCAGGAGCTGGTCGGCGGCCTGCGCAGCGGCATGAGCTACGTCGACGCCACCACCATCCCCGACTGCTGGGACAAGGCCGAGTTCGTCCGCCAGACCCAGGCCGGCCGCCGCGAAGCCAGGCCGGGGTCGCCCGAGGCGTAAGGTTGGCGCCATGCCGCCATCCGATGCCGCCCCACCCAGCACCGTTGCCATCGTCACGCTCGGGTGTGGCCGCAACGAGGTCGACTCCCAGAACGCCGCCGGGCTGCTGGCCGCCTCCGGCTACCAGGTGGTGGCCGACCCCGAGCAGGCCGACGCCGTCGTCGTCAACACCTGCGCCTTCGTGGAGGCGGCCAAGCGGGAGTCGATCGAGACGGTGCTGGACGCGACCGCCCTGAAGGAGCACGGGCGGGCCAGGACGGTCCTGGTCACCGGCTGCCTGGCCGAGCGGTACACCGAGGAGCTGCGGGTCGAGCTGCCGGAGGCCGACGCCATCGTGCCCTTTTCCGACTACGGCCGGCTTCCCGAGCTGCTGGCAGGGGGTCCACACCAACAGGCCGGGTCCATCGGCGGGGCGCGTTCGGCCACCCTGAACCCCCCCGGCGCCCAGCCGGGCGAGTCCTCCCTCGTCCCGGCGGGACGGCTGGCCCTGCCGATGGTGTTCCCGACCCCGGCCGGGGCGGCGTTCCCGGCCAGGGCGGCCGCCCGCGGCCCGGTGGCCCTGGTCAAGCTGGCCGAGGGATGCGACCGGGACTGCTCGTTCTGCGCCATCCCGTCGTTCCGGGGCCGGTTCCGCTCCCGGCGACCCACCGAGGTCCTGGCCGAGGTGGCCTGGCTGGCCGGCCAGGGCGTCTCCGAGGTCGGCCTGGTCGCCGAGAACTCGACCAGCTACGGCAAGGACCTGGGAGGCCGCGAGGCCCTGGTCCACCTGCTGCGCGACCTGGCCGGCGTCGACGGCCTGCGCCGCGTTCGCCTCAACTACCTGCAGCCCGACGAGATCACCCCCGGACTGCTCGAGGAGATGGCCGCCAACCCGGTCGTCTGCAGCTACTTCGACCTCTCCCTGCAGCACGCCAGCGCGCCCGTCCTGCGGCGGATGCGTCGCGGCGGCTCCGCTGCCGCCTTCCTCGAGCTGGTCGAGCGGATCCGCGCCCTCGACCCGCAGGCGGCCTTCCGCTCCAACTTCATCCTCGGCTTCCCCGGCGAGGACGAGGCCGACGTCGGCGAGCTGGAGGGGTTCCTCGAGGCGGCCCGGCTGGACTGGGTCGCCTTCTTCGCCTACTCGGCCGAGGACGGGACCACCGCCCTCGGCCTTGACGGCCGTGTCCCGCCGGCGACCGCACGGGACCGCGTGGAACGGGTCCAGGAGCTGCAAGATCGCCTGCTCGGCGAGGTCCAGCAGGCCTGGGTCGGCCGCGAGCTCGAGGTCCTGATCGAGCGGGTCGACCACGACGGCACCGCCGAGGGCCGCAGCTTCCGGGAGGCCGCCGACTCCGACGGGGTGGTCCGGGTCGAGGACGCGCAAGGGCTGCGGCCGGGGGAGTACCTGCCGGTGGTGGTCACCGCCGCCCAGGGCCCCGAGCTTCTGGCCCGGCCCGCCGGGTAGCATCCTGGCGTCCCGGCCTTGGGTTGGACCGGCAAGGAGCGAGCGTGCGC